>NZ_JBVKAT010000003.1:336651-391872 GCF_055598485.1 Streptomyces sp. NPDC107521 | reverse complement strand
ACGACCGGCGACCGGCGACCGGCGACCGGCGACCGGCGACCGGCGACCGGCGACCGGCGACCGGCGACCGGCGACCGGCGACCGGCGACCGGCGACCGGCGACATGGGTTCCGGCCCGGGTGCGGGCGGGCTCCGGTGCCCGGCTCCGGCCTCGGGCCCCCGGGCTCCGGCTCGGCTCCGGTCCCGGCCCCGGGCCCGATACCGTCCCGGGCCCGATACCGCCTCGGCCCCGGCTCCGGTCCCGGCTTCGATCCTGGCCGTGGCGCGGGACCCGGCCCCCGGTCTCTCGGCTCCGGCCCCCGCCCCGGCTTCGGTCCTCGCCCGGCGCCGGAACCGGCCCCGAGGGCGGGGCCGAGGCCGGTTTCCGCGTGACCGGTGGGCCTTCCGGCTGCGGCGCGGGCCGGGAAGCGGGCCCCGGCTAGGGTCTTTCGTGGATCAGGCCGGACCCCGCGAGCCCGGCGTGATCCGAACGAGAGGCCCTAGCTAGTGACCTGAGTCAGAGATATTCGGGTAGTTCTCGCGAGCTGCCCGGCGTGCCGGAGGCCGAATGTCAGCAGGCCGGGCCGGACCTGCCGGCCGCACGGCATCCGGCTGATGGCCGCGATCTGGCGAAGAATCTCTGACTCAGGTCACTAGGGTGTCGGCCCGGAGGCGGGAGCCGTCGAGGACGTCGCGACCGGTGCCGGTGCCGGTGCCGGGGCGGCGACCGGGGCCGGGTCGGCCTCTGACTCCGCCCCTGGCTTCGCTTCCGGCTTGGGCTCTGATTCCGCTGCGGCCTTCGCTTCCGCCCCCGGCTTCGCTTCGGGTCCCGGCTTCGGTTCCGGTGCTGCCGCGGGGGCGGGTGCTGCCGCCGCCGGAGGCTTCGGCGCTGCCGCGGGCTTCGGCTTCGGCTTGGGCTTCGCCGGGCCGCCGGTGAACTTCTCGTACTCCTTGAGCACCTCCTCCGTCGGCCCGTCCATGCGCAGTTCGCCCCGCTCCAGCCACAGCACCCGCTCGCAGGTGTCCCGGATGGACTTGTTGCTGTGGCTGACCAGGAAGACCGTGCCCGCGTGGCGCCGCAGCTCCCGGATGCGCTCCTCGGACCGCTTCTGGAAGGAGCGGTCCCCCGTGGCGAGCGCCTCGTCGACGAGGAGGACGTCGTGGTCCTTGGCGGCGGCGATGGAGAAGCGCAGCCGGGCGGCCATCCCGGAGGAGTAGGTGCGCATCGGCAGGCTGATGAAGTCGCCCTTGTCGTTGATCCCGGAGAAGTCGACGATCCCCTGGTACCGCTCCCTGATCTGCGCCCGGGACATGCCCATCGCCAGGCCCCCGAGGTGCACGTTGCGCTCACCGGTGAGGTCGTTCATCAGGGCCGCGTTGACGCCGAGCAGGGAGGGCTGGCCGTCGGTGTAGATGCGGCCGTTCTCCACCGGGAGCAGCCCGGCGACGGCCTTGAGCAGCGTCGACTTTCCGGAGCCGTTGGTACCGATGAGCCCGATGGCCTCGCCCCGATGGGCGACGAAGGAGACGCCGCGCACGGCGTGCACCCGGCGCACCCCGGCGGCCCGTTCGGCGGCCCCCCGGCGCAGGATGCGGTTGAGGGCGGCGGTCGCGGAGCCGCGCCCGGCGCCGGTGCCGTTGACCCGGTACACGATGTCGACGCCGTCGACGACGACGGTGGGGACGCGCTCGTCCCGCTGCGGGGTGGTGCCGGCGTTGTCAGCCACGACCGTACGTCTCCTCGGCCTTCCAGAAGTAGATGAAACCGCCGACGCCCGCCAGCAGGGCCCAGCCCGCGGCCAGCGCCCACACGTGGGGCGGCAGGGCGTCGGCGCCGAAGCTGTCGATGAGGGCGAAGCGCATCAGGTCGATGTAGACGACGGCGGGGTTGAGCTGGAGCAGCGGCCCGAGCCAGGACGGGCGGCCGCTGTCCGGGCCGGTCATGTGGTGGATGCTGAACATGACGCCCGAGGCGTACATCCAGGTGCGCAGCACGAACGGCATGAGCTGGGAGACGTCGGGGAGGCGGGCCCCGACGCGGGCCAGGACCATCGCCGCCCCGGCGTTGAAGACGGACTGGAGCGCCAGCGCCGGGGCCGCCAGCAGCCAGGACGGGCGCGGCGGCACGCCGAAGGCCAGCAGGATCACGGCCAGGGCGGCCATCGAGAACAGGAGCTGCTGGAGCTGCTGGAGGCAGAAGGAGACCGGCAGCGCGGCGCGCGGGAAGTGCAGGGCCCGGACGAGCCCGAGGTTGCCGGAGACGGCGCGGGTGCCCGCCAGGATCGAGCTCTGGGTGAACGTCCAGACGAAGACGCCGGTGACCAGGAAGGGCACGAAGTCCTCGACGCCGCGCTTGGTGTTCATCAGCACGCCGAAGACGACGTAGTACACCGCCGCGTTCAGCAGCGGCGTCATCACCTGCCAGACCTGGCCCAGCTTCGCCCGGCTGTACTGCGCGGTGAGCCGGGCGGTGGCGAAGGCGCCGATGAAGTGCCGGTGCGCCCACAGCCTGCGGGTGTAGTCGGGCAGGGAGGGGCGGACGCCGCCGGGGGAGAGGCCGTGGCGGGCGGCGAGCGCCGCGAGGTCGGTGCCGGGGCCGCGGTCGGCGGCGGCCCCGGCGGTGGCGGCCGGGGTGGTGGCGGCCGGGGCGGTGGCCGGCGGCGGTGGGGAGAGGGCCTGGCTCACATCCGCTCTTTCGCTCGGAGGAGGGGGGAGCCGCACGGGCCGCCGGAGAGGGGGCGCCGGTGCGGCGGGAGCGGCGCCGCCCCGCGTTCGCCGGGAGGACCCCGGACGTTCACTTACGTCGGGACGGCACCGTATCGTCGTGACGGGAGCGTAGGGCGTGCGGGCGTCGGAACGCAACCGTGCCGTCGTCCCGTCCTATGCTGGCCCGCATGACGACCGAAGCCGACGAGCCGCAGCCGCAGCCGCGCCCGCGCCGGGCCCCCGCCGGGGCGGCGGTGCTGCGCGAGGACGTGACGGAGGCGATCCGCGCGGCGGTCTTCGGGGAACTCGCGGCCGTCGGCTACGCGCGGATGTCCATCGAGGGCATCGCCCGGCGCGCGGGCGTCGGAAAGACCGCCGTCTACCGGCGCTGGCGCTCCAAGCTGCACCTGGTGCTCGACGTCGTCTCGGCGCTGGCGGTGCGGGGGCTGCCGGCGCCGGACACCGGTTCCCTGGAGGGGGACCTGCGGCTGCTGTACGAGGTCATGTCCCGGGCGCTGCGCCACCCGGTGGCCTCGCAGATCGTGCCCGACCTCCAGGCCGAGGCGGCCCGCAGCCCGGAGATCGCGGAGGCGCTGCGCAAGGCCCTGCGCGAGGGGCAGGACGGTGCCGCCGGGCAGATCCTCGCGGCGGCGGCCGGGCGCGGCGAGGTCCGCGCGGACCTGGATGCGGAACTGGCCCTGGACCTGATCTCGGGTCCGCTCTACTGGCGCGCGATCGTCATCCGCGCCCCCCGGCTGCCCGCCTCCCACCTCCCGGACCTGGCCAGGGCGACGGCCGCCGCGCTGAAGGCGCTCTGACCCCCGTCGCCCGTCGCCCGGCCCCGGTGCTGGCGCCCGGCGCGGGGGCCCGACGCCCGCGCGCGAGTCCGCCCGGCCCGACGCGCGGGATGCGGGGGCGCGGCGCGGAACGCGGCGGTAGGGGCGGCGGCTCCCGGTGTCATGGGGCGGCACCGGTGGGGAGGCGCCCCGGCATCGCTGCCGGGCCCGGCCACCGGCCCGCCCGGCCCCGCCGTGCCCCGGCCCGCCGCGGGCGACGCCCGGTGCGGCCGGGCGGGGGTACCGGTGCCTCGGCGCGGGCCCCGGAAGCCCCGGGGCGGGGAGCGGCGCGGCGCCGGACCGCCGGACCGCCCGTGCCGCCGGGACCGTGAACGCCCGCCGGCGGCCCGCCCGCGCCACCGGCGCCGGCCCGCCCCCCGATGTACGCCCGTCCCGGGCGCCGCGCGGTGTCCCGGCGCTCACCGTCCGCGGACGGTGCCGGGAGCGGGCGAACCCGGCACCGTGACCGGCACCGTGACCGGCCCCCGAGCGGCGCCCGAGCGGCGCCCCGAGGGCGGCGCCCAGCGGGGGGATGCCGAGGACCGGGCGCCCGCTGGGGCCTCTCGTTTGGATCAGGCCGGGCTCGCGGGCCCTGGCGCCGCACCTCGCCGCGTTGTCGTCGGTCGCCGGGGCTCCGCCCCGACCCCCTCCTCCGCCTCGCGACGCACGGCGCCGGACCCCGCTCCCCGATCCGGCCCGACCCGAACGAAAGACCTCAGTGACCTGAGTCAGAGATTCCTCGTCAGATCGCGGCCATCAGCCGGATGCCGTGCGGCCGGCAGGGTTCCGGCCCGGCCTGCTGATATCCGGCCTCCGGCACGCCGGGCAGCTCGCGAGAACCACCCGAACATCTCTGACTCAGGTCACTAGCCGCGGGCCGCCTCCGGGTGGCGGTGGAGCCAGCCCTCCCAGGCCGAGGTGATCATGGCCTGGACGTCGTACTTGGCCTTCCAGCCCAGTTCGGCGGCGGCGCGGTCGGCCGAGGCCACGACGCGGGCCGGGTCGCCGGGGCGGCGCGCGGTGACGGCGGCCGGGCGGTCGTGGCCCGTGAGGGTGTTGATCCGGTCGATCATCTCGCGGACCGAGACGCCCTCGCCGCGGCCGATGTTGAGGGTCAGCGCGCGGCCCGGGGAGGCCGTCAGGGCGCGGGCCGCGGCGACATGGGCCTCGGCGAGGTCGACCACGTGGATGTAGTCGCGGACGCAGGTGCCGTCCGGGGTCGGGTAGTCGTCGCCGAAGACGCGCGGGGCCTCGCCCGCGGTGAGCCTCTCGAAGACCATCGGCACGAGGTTGAAGACCCCGGTGTCGGCCAGTGCGGGGCTCGCCGCGCCCGCCACGTTGAAGTAGCGCAGCGAGGCCGTGGACAGGCCCGAGGCCCGCCCGGTCGCCCGCACCAGCCACTCACCGGCCAGCTTGGTCTCGCCGTACGGGGACATCGGCAGGCACGGCGTCTCCTCCGTCACCAGGTCCACGTCCGGCATGCCGTAGACGGCGGCGGAGGAGGAGAAGACGAAGGACGGGACGGCGGCGGCGGTGACCGCCTCCAGCAGGACCCGCAGGCCCTCCACGTTCTGCCGGTAGTAGTGCAGCGGCAGCTCGACGGACTCGCCCACCTGCTTCTTCGCCGCGAGGTGCACCACGCCGGTGATCCCGTGGTCGCCGAGGGCGCGGGCGACGCGCTCGCCGTCCAGCACCGAGCCCACCACCAGGGGCACCCCGTCCGGGACGCGGTCCGCGATCCCGGTGGACAGGTCGTCGTACACCACCGCCCGTTCGCCCGCCTCGGTCATCGCGCGGACGACGTGCGCCCCGATGTAGCCGGCGCCGCCGGTGATCAGCCAGGTCATGTGGGGTGGTCCCCTCGTTCGGTGGTTCCGGTTGGTCGTGCGGTGGTCCCGGACGGCCATGGTCCGTCATGGCGCTCGTCGCCGGAGCCCCGCCCCCCTACAACGTGCCGGACGGCCCGGTGGTGCCGTGGGCGTCCAGGGCGGCGGTGAGCAGGTCGAGGCGGGCGCGCAGGTCCGCGATGTCGGCCGCGCCGAGTCCGGTCGCCGCCATGACCCGGCGCGGCACCCCCGCGGCCCGCTCGCGCAGGGCCGTGCCCGCCTCGGTCGGGCCCACCCGCACCGAGCGCTCGTCCCGCGCGCTGCGCTCGCGCCGGACGAACCCGGCCGATTCCAGCCGCTTCAGCAGCGGCGACAGGGTGCCCGAGTCGAGGCGCAGATGCTCGCCGAGCCGCTTGACCGGCAGCTCGCCGTGCTCCCAGAGCACCAGCATCACCAGGTACTGCGGGTAGGTCAGCCCGAGGTCCTTCAGCAGCACCCGGTAGACGCCGCCGAAGGCGCGGGACGCGGCGCTCAGCGAGAAGCAGATCTGCTGGTCCAGGCGGAGCCGGTCCACCGGGTCCGCCCCGTCCGGGGAGAGCCCGGGGCCGGCCGGGTCCGCGGGGGCCGCCGGGTCCGGCGCGGGTGTGGCGGGCGTGGTCATGGCTCCAGCCTAGCTTTGGCGGAATTCGATCCCGGGCACCCTTTTCGCGCACCACTGGAACGCCCACAAGTGAGTTGTGCACAACTTAATTGTCTGATCTACTCATGGGCGCCCGACAACGCTTCCTCCGAGGGACGGTCACCCATGGACCCGCTCTACACCGCAGCAGCCACCGCCACCCACGGCCGCGCCGGCCGTGCCGTCACCTCCGACGGCAGGCTGGACCTCGGGCTCGGCGCCCCGGTGGAGATGGGCGGCGACGGGGAGGGCACCAACCCCGAGCAGTTGTTCGCCGCCGGGTACGCGGCCTGCTTCGGCGGCGCCCTCGGCCTGGTCGGCCGCCGGGCCCGGGTCGACGTCGGCGAGGCGGCGGTGACGGCCGAGGTGACCCTCGGCAAGGAGGGCGAGGACTTCGCGCTCGCCGTCACCCTGCGTGTCGAGCTGCCCGAGGGCATCGACGCGGAGACCGGCCGCAAGCTGGTCGAGGAGGCCCACCAGGTCTGCCCCTACTCGCGCGCCACCCGCGGCAACGTCCCGGTCGAGCTGATCGTCGAGTAGCCCTCCGCTCCACCCGGCCACCCGTCCGCCCCGCCGTCCGCCGTCCGCCGTCCGTCCGCCTCCGGGAGCGCCCGCGGGAGCGGGTCCGGCGCCCCCGGTGCCGGGGCTCAGCCCCCGACCCGGGCCAGCACCTCGCCCGTCCGGCCGCTCCACGCCACCACCACGGCCTCCCCGGGCACCCGCTGCCACCGGGTCAGCAGCAGCCAGCGCACGTGGTAGCGGCGGACGACGGCGGCCCGCAGGGCGGGGGTCGACTCCGGCGAGAGGTACGCCCGGACGTCGGCCACCCGCCGCCGCCGCTCCGTCTCGTCCAGCGCCGGGTCGGGCCAGGCGGGCGCCGCGAGGTCGGGCCCGTACCCGGCGATGAGGTGCCCCGCGTAGTAGCCGTCGGTGATCACCGCCTCGCCGGGGCCGATGTACCGGGCCGCCCAGTCGTACGTCGGCCAGCGCGGCGGCTGGTCGAAGCCCACCGGGTCCAGGGCGCGCGGCAGCACCGCCCCGGCCTGCACCGTGAGGAACCCCAGCAGCGCCCCCGCCCCCGCCACCGCGCCCAGCGCCCGCCGCCAGCGCGCCCACGGCCGGGGCGCGGCCAGCTCCACCGCCAGCGCGAACTGCGGCGGGACCAGCGCCAGCCCGAGGATGCGCCCGTAGGTGTAGTGGCCGCTCCACCAGCCGTACGCCACCACCGCGCACTCCAGCGCGAACATCAGCACCAGCGGATCGCGCGCCGAGCGCCGGGCGCGCAGCCACAGCGCCGGGAGCCCGAGCAGCGCCAGCCAGAACTGCCCCGGCAGGTCCCGGTACAGGACCCGGTGCATCGCGTCCACGCTGCCGTCCGAGGCCAGCGCGAGGACGTCGAAGTACGGCCAGGCCGCCGCCGACGCCACCGCCGCGGCCCCCGTCACCGCCCAGCGCGCCACCACCGGCCCGCGCCGGTCCCGCTGCCACCCGGCGACCAGCGCCACCGCGCCCAGCACCGCGGCCACCGCGGTGATCGGGTGCACCAGCAGGATCAGGCCGTACAGCAGGCCCAGCGCCGCGTACCCGGTGTAGCCGCGCAGTCCGCTCGGGCCCACGTAGCGCACCCGGTGCTCGTCGCGGGCCCGCGCCCCGGTCAGCGCCCACGCCCAGAAGGTCAGCCCGATCGCGAACGCCGAGGGGTAGCCGAGGTTGCCGGTCATCGACATCAGCCCGAGGTAGCCGCTCCACCAGGCCCGCTCGGTGCCCCACAGCAGCGTCATCGCGCCCAGCGCCAGCACCGGCGCCCACGGCCGCGGGGTCAGCACCCGCACGAAGCGGTTCAGCCCGGTCAGCAGCACCAGCAGGTTCAGCGGACCGGCCAGCCGCACCACCTCCCAGCCGCCCAGCCCGGTCAGCCGGGCGAACACGCCCTCGGCGAGCGCGTACGGCGAGTAGTAGGCGCTGCCCGCGCCCGGCAGGTCGGCCATCGGGTGCCGGGGCCGCAGCAGGGACGCCCGCAGCCGCTCGACGACCGCCGCGTGCTGGCCGGCGTCGCAGCACAGCGGCACCTGCCAGTAGGCCAGCGTCATCACCAGGAGGAACAGCAGACCGGCGGCCTGGAACGGGGTGGGACGCCACGAGCGGCCGCCGCGCAGCGCCGTCGCGCCGCGCACCGGCCGCCGGACGAGGAGGCCGCCGCTCACCGGGTGGACGGAGGAAGGGACTTTCGGGGCATTTGCCCTATGTTCCCGGCGAGGTCAAGGCTATGACCTCGCCTCACCTCAACGGGTGATCCTCAGCCGGGGGCGCCGACCCGCCGCGGCGGACCCTGCGCGGGCAGCGCCACCCGTCCCCGCACCACCGGCTCCAGCAGCAGCGGCACCCCCACCACCGGCAGCAGCCAGGCCAGCACGATCAGCCGCCCGCCCCAGATGGAGATGTCCGGGTGCGCGGCCTGGGTGAGGAACCCGGTGAACGCCGCCGCCACCAGGAACACCCCGGCCGCGCCGCCGCGTCGCAGCGCCCCCCACGCCCCCGCGCAGAGCGCCGCCGCGAACAGCGGCTCCCACGCCTGGCGGCGCAGCCACTCCACCCAGAAGTTCCCCTGCAACTGCCGGAACTCCGCCCAGGGGCGCTCCCGGTCCGGCCGCGCGAAGTGGTCGGTGAGCAGGTCCTGGAGGCTGTCGCCCTCCGACGGGTAGCCCAGCAGCCGCGCCAGGACCAGCGTCACCACCACCCCCGCGGCCCCCACCGCCGCCAGCGACAGCACCCCCCGGCCCGGGGGGCGGCCCCGCCTCCGGCGGCGCAGCGCGACCAGGGCGCCCGCCACCGCCAGGCACAGCCCCAGGAACATCGCCTGGGAGTGCTTGACCGTGAACAGCGCCAGCAGCGCCCCGGCGACCAGCGCCGGACCCGACCGGGTCCGCCCGGCCCGCAGCGTCAGCGCGCAGCCCCAGACCGCCACCAGGGTCAGGGCCATCAGCAGCCCCTCGGTCATCGGGCGCATCGCCGTCGTCCCGCACGGCAGCACGTAGTAGAGCGCCTGCCCCACCAGCGCCGACGGCACCGGCGCGGACAGCGTCCGCAGCACCAGCGCCACCAGGGCCCCGCCCGCGCAGGCGATCACCACCCCCGCCGCCCACAGCCCCCACACCGGCCCGAGCGCCAGCACGAAGGGGACCAGGAACACCGGGTACCCCGGCCGCGCCTCGAAGATCGCCATGTAGCGCTCCGTCAGGTACGGCACGGTGTGCCCGCCGGTCCGCCCGGCCGCCAGCCGCGGCTCCACCTGCCGCCACTCGGCCGCCCGGCACCGCTCCGTCACCGCGCCGGCGGGGTCGGCCCGGTGGAAGCGGACGACGTCCACGCCCTGCGCGCGCCGCGCGGTGTCCGCCCGGCTCGCGCACACGTAGTCGATGGTGGCCTCCGCCACCTCCCGCTTGCCCCCGCCGGCCAGGCTCAGCGCGTACGACAGGTAGTTCTTGGTGTCGGGGGTGTCCCGGCCGGTGACGTTGGCCAGTTGCAGCACGGCGAACAGCGCGGCCAGGACCAGCACCGGGGTGCGCGTCCTCACGGGGACGTCAGCAGATCGCGCCCGGCCGGTTCCGCACGGGAACCGGGCACCACCGGGCCCGGCGGCGGGGCGGGCATCTCCTCGCCCAGCATCAGCGTCCGCACCACCCGCTCGGCCGCCCGCCCGTCGTCGAAGGCGCAGAACCGGCTCCGGAACACCGACCGCCGGCGCTCCGCCTCCGCGTCCCGCCAGGCCCCCGACTCCAGCAGCCCGACCAGCTCCCGGTACGACCGGGAGACCGCGCCCGGCGCCTCGGCCGTGATGTCGAAGTAGGCGCCCCGGCTCGCCGTGTACGCCTCCCAGTCGTCGGCGTGGACCACGACGGGCCGGTCCAGCAGCGCGAAGTCGAACATCAGGGCCGAGTAGTCGGTGATCAGCAGGTCCGCCGCGAGCAGCACCCGCTCGGCGTGCGGCTCGTCGGTCGCGTCGATCAGCACGCCCCGCCGGTGCAGCTCCGACAGGCCCAGCCCGCGCGCCGGGCCGGTGGCCAGCGAGGGGTGCAGCCGCACCACCAGGGTGTGCCCCGGCCCCAGGTCGGAGGCGAGCCGCGCCGGGTCGATCCGCTCCACGTGGCCGCCGCGCCGGTACTCCCGCCGGGTCGGGGCGTACAGCACCACCCTGTCCCCGGCCGGGACCCCGAGCAGCTCCCGGGCCCGGCGCACCTCCTCGGGCCCGGCGCCCACCAGCACGTCGTTGCGCGGACTGCCGGTGCGCGCGGACGCGAAGTGGCACGGGTACGCCCGCTCCCACACCCGCTCCGAGTGCAGGTTGGCGACCAGGCTGTGGTCCCAGCGGTCCGCCCGGCGCAGCATCTGCGGCACGTCCAGCCCGTGCCGGGCGCCCGGCTTGCGCAGCAGGTCGGCGCCCATGTACTTCAGCGGCGTCCCCTGGTGGGTCTGGATGTGGACGCTGCCGGGGCGCTTGGCCAGCGCGCCGGGCCAGTTGACGTTGTTGACGAGGAACGAGGCCCGCTCCGTCACCCGGCGGTACTCCGCCCCGCCCACGACCACGTGTTCGGTGTCCGGCGGCAGCAGCGCCGCCGTCTCCTCGTCCCGCACCACCCACACCCCGCGCAGCCCCGGCGCGAACTCCCGGGCCGCGCGGTGCACCGCCGCCGGGTCGCCCAGCACGCCCCGGTGCGAGAACGCGGAGTAGACCACGAGGTCCGGATCGAGCGGACGGCGCCCGCGCACCGCGGTCCGCGCCCGTTCCAGCCGCCCCGCGACCGCGCCGCGCGCCTGCCCCGCCCGCCGCTCCAGCCCGGCCCCGGCCCGCCCGGCCCGCAGCCGCAGGCGGTAGGCGGCGTATCCGTGCTCCAGGACCCGCAGCCCGGCGGGCACCTCCGCGTCCGCCGGGCGGTGGCGGCGGAACATCTCGGCGGTGCGGCGGAAGAACTCGCCCTTGTCCGAGGGCGGCAGCCGGTCCGGCTTGGACAGGATGTCCAGGCAGTGCTCGCCCATCTTGGCGTGCAGGAACGGCCGCCAGTGCGCCAGTTCCGGGCGGGCGTCCACGAAGGCGAAGACCCGCTCGTACTGCTCGTGGATGTCGAAGTGCTTGCGGCTGGTGGTGGACAGGATGTTGCCGCTGCGCCGCTGCCGGTAGTTGAGGCAGACGCGGTCCAGGGCGGCGATCCGCCCGGCGCTGAGCATCACCGGGAACGTCCACGGGGTGTCCTCGTAGTAGCCCGGCGGGAAGGCGAAGCCCTCCGCCTCGACGAAGTCCCGCCGGTAGAGCTTGTTCCACACCACCATCAGCAGGTCGAGGATCTCCGGACGCCCGGCCGCGGTGAAGGTGCCGTCCCCGGCCTCCGCGAGGACCCGGGCCAGCGCGTTGCGCCGGGTCCCGCCCCACCAGTAGGTGCGCGCGTAGTCGAAGACCAGCACCTCCGGGTCGTCGGTCTCGGCGAGCCGGTCGGCCATCGCGGCCAGCGCGCCCGGGGTGAGGGTGTCGTCGCTGTCCAGGAAGAACAGGTAGTCGCCGGTGGCCGGCGGCATCCCGGCGTTGCGGGCCCGGCCGAGACCGGCGTTCTCCTCCAGGTGCAGCACGCGCACCCGCTCGTCGCGGGCCGCGTAGGCGTCGAGGATCGCGCCGCAGCCGTCCGGCGAGCAGTCGTTCACGGCGATGACCTCGATGTCCCGGAAGGACTGGGTGAGGACCGAGTCGAGGCACTCGCCGAGAAAGCCCTGCACCCGGTAGCAGGGGACGATGACGCTGAAGCGGGGCACTGCGGGGTCAGCTCCTTACGAGGGGGACGGCGGCGGGCGCCGGACGGCGCCGCGCGAGCGGGATCACGGGCGGGATCGCCTCCTGCGGCTCACCGAGCAGCACCCGGCGGACCACCCGCTCGGCGGCCCGGCCGTCGTCGAACGCGCAGAACCGCTCGCGGAACGCGGCCCGCAGCGCCGTGGCGCCGGGGCCCGCCCAGTCGCCGTCGCGGAAGACGCGGGCCAGTTCGCCGGGGGTGCGCGCGACCGGGCCCGGTGGCTCGGCCATCAGGTCGAAGTAGACGCCCCGGGTCTCCCGGTACACCTCCCAGTCGTCGGCGTACACGACGATCGGCCGGTCGAGGCAGGCGTAGTCGAACATGATCGACGAGTAGTCGGTGACCAGCGCGTCGGCGGCCAGGCACACCTCCTCCGAGGAGCGGTGCCCGGTCACGTCGATGATCCGGCCGCCACCGCCGCCGGGGGCGCCCCGGTCGTAGAAGTAGTGGGCGCGCAGCAGCACCACCACGTCCTCGCCGGCCGCCTCGCAGAACGCCTCCAGGTCCAGGCGGCCCGCGCCGAACCCGTCCTCGTGGTCGCGGTGCGTGGGCGCGTACAGCACGGCCGTCGCCCCCTCGGGGACCCCCAGTTCGCGGCGGACCCGGGCGACGTCCGCGGCGGTCGCCGTGAGGAACACGTCGTTGCGCGGATAGCCGTACTCCAGCTGCTCGTAGGAGCCGGGGAAGGCCCGCTCCCACATCCGGGTGGAGTGCGGGTTGGCGGACAGGTTGTAGTCCCAGCGGTCCACCCGGCCCAGCAGCCGGGTGAAGCTGCCGCTCACCGCCGCCACCACGGGATACGTCGACTGGTCCACGCCCATCGTCTTCAGCGGGGTGCCGTGCTGCGTCTGGAGGTGGACGCTGCCGGGGCGCTTGACCACGTCCTCCGCGAAGTTGGCGTTGTTGACCAGATAGGTGGCGCGGGCCAGCACGTCCCAGTAGCGGCGGCTGCCGATCACGGCGTGGTCCACCCCCTCGGGCACGGTGTGCGCCTGGTCCGGCTCGACCAGGAACACCCCGTGCAGGTGCGGGGCGAGGGCCCGCGCCTTGGCGTGGATCGCGGCCGGGTTGCAGGCGTAGCCCCGTCCCCAGTAGGCGCAGTACGCGACCAGCCGGGGGTCCAGCGGACGGCGCAGCCGGGCGCGGTAGTACAGCCGGGTGCGCAGCCCGCGCGCCCGCCGCAGCCGGGCGGGCAGCGCGCCGGCCACCCGTCCGGCCGCGCGCAGGGCGCGGAAGCCGGTGTACGAGCCGGCGGCCAGCAGCTGGTGCTGCACGCCGATCCGTCCGCCCGGGGGCCGGAACCCGGCGGGACGGTGGCGCCGGTAGAGGCGGCTCGCCCGGCGGAAGAAGGCCCGGCGCTCCCGGCGGGTCAGCCGGCGCGGATGCGTGGCCGTCTTCAGGACCGCGGCGAAGAGCTGTTCGAACAGCGGCCCGCGCCGCTCCGCCGGAAGGTTCCGCCCGGCGGCGCGGTCGAGCGCCTCCTCGGCCCGGTCCAGGAGTTCGGCGTGGTGCCCGCCGGGCAGCCCGAGCCGGCTGCCCTGGCGCCGCACCCGGTGGCGCACGGCCACCGCGCGCAGCACCGCCATCCGCTCGGCCTCCGCCGCGACCCGGGTGCCGAAGCCGATGTCGGTGAAGTGCCCGGCGGGGAAGTCCAGTCCGCGCTCCGTGAGGAACGCCCGGCGGTAGGCGGCGCTCCACGCCGGGAGGACGGCGCCGGTCAGCCGCGGGGCCCGGTCCGGGGCGAAGGCGTCCCGGGGGGCCCCGGCCAGCAGCGGTTCGGCGGGGTACGAGGGCTCGCCCTCCCACCAGGGGACGCGCTCGTGCCCGAAGTACAGGACGTCGGCGCCGGCCGTCTCGGCGAGCCGCGCGTCCAGGGCCGCCAGGGCGCCCGGCGCCAGCAGGTCGTCGCCGTCGAGGAAGAGCACGTACGTCCCCGTCGCCGCCCGCAGCCCGGCGTTGCGCGCCCCGGCCAGGCCCTCCGACGGTGGCGAGTGCACCGGGGCCACCCGGGGGTCGCGGGCGGCGCGTGCGGTCACGGTCTCCGCCGCCGCGGCGTCCGGCGCGCCGTGGCCGGACGTGCCGTGGCCGGACGTGCCGTCCGGGGCGTCCTGGACCGGGATGAGCTGGAGGTCGGCGAAGGACTGGCCGAGGACCGAGTCCAGGGCCTCGGACAGCCGCCCTGCGACCCCATGGGACGGGACGACGATGCTGAAGCGGGGCATTCTGCTCTTTCTCTCGATGGCCGGGGCCGGCGGGCGGTCGCCGCGGAACGGACCGCCCGGCGGCCGGGGCGCCCGGCGGGCGGCCGGGACGGAGTGGGCCGCGACGGGCCGCGGGGCACGCGGACTCCCGGAGGACGTACGGCGGTCAGGGGGCGTCGGCGGGCGGCCCGGCGGGGCGGGGCACGGCGGGGCGGGGCACGGCGCCGTCCGGGCCGGGACGCGGGTCGGGGGCGCGGGGCGCGGCCGCGCGGGGGCCCGGGGCACGGGGGTCCCCGTTCCCGGGCGGTCCGGCGGGGCGCGGCGGCGGTGGTCCGGCGGGGCGGACGGCGGCCCGGCCCGCGGCCGGTGCCGGATGCGCCGTGCCGTGCGCGCGCTGGTCCGCGCGCTGGCGTGTGGGGTGGTGCGCGCGGTGATGCGCGGCGCCGGGCGGGGGCCCGCCGCCCGGCGGCCGGCCGGGGCGGGGGCCGCGGACGGCCGCCGGGCGGTCCAGCGGGTCCGGGCCGAACGGCTGGACGGGGGTGCCCGCCCGGGTCCGCGCGGACACCGGCCCGCGCCGTCGGGCCGGGCGCGCGTCGAGGGCGTCGTCGCGCACCGGGCGGCGGCAGCGGACCGGCGCCGTCCCGTGCGCGGCCGTCCCCGGCGTCGGGCGGCGGACGCCCGGCGGGACGGTGCGGCGGTGGGCGGGCGCGGCGGCCCGGGTGGCCCGGGCGGTGCGGGCGGTGCGGGCGGTGCGGGCGGTGCGGGCGCGCGGGGCGATGTCGCGGAACGCCCCCTCCGGCGCGCCCGGGTCGCCGACGTGCCCCCGGTCGCCCCGGACGCCGAGGTCGCCGAGGTCGCCGAGGTCGCCGAGGACGGCGCGGTCGGCGCGCGGCGGCAGCCGGCGCCGCGCGCCGTGGCGCAGCCGCAGGGCGGTGCCGTGCGCGGCGCGCAGCAGCCGGGCGGAGCGCCGGGCGGCGCGGCGGCACAGGGCGGAGGCCAGCCGCAGGGTCTCGTAGGCGCGGCGCAGGCCCGGGCGGAGCAGGGCGTGGCGGAGCCGGGCGGGCAGAGCGGCGGGGGCGCCGGGGCCCCGGTAGCGGCGGCAGTGGGCGCGGGCGCGGCGCGCGAACTCGGCGCGCAGCGCCCGGGGCGCCCGGCCGGGCCGGGGGCGCACGGCCACCGGACGGTCGGCCACCGGACGGTCGGCCACGCTCCGGTCCGGTTCCGGCCGCCACCGGTCCGGCTCCGGGTCGGCTCCGGGGCGGGCGCCGATCCCGGCGAGCCGGTCCGCCGGCGCGGCCGAACCGCCCGGGGCGAGGGCGGCGCCGCCGTCGGGGAGGACCGGGCGGTCGCCGCGGGCCCCCTCCGCCCCTGCGTCGCGGGCCGGGCCGGGACCGCCGGGGGCGGGCTGGTGCACCGGCCGCACCCGGGGGTCCCGGGCCGCGGTCCCGTCGGCCGGGCCGCCGCGGGCGCCCGGGGAGCGGTCGTCCACGGCGATCGGTCCGGGGCCGGCGTACGACTGGGACGGCACCGGCTCCGGGCACGCGGGCGGATACGCCTGGACCTGGTACGCGGGGACGATGACACTGAACCGGGGCACGGGGACATCCATGGGTCGGCACGGGCGTTCGGCCCGGCAACGGCCAATGGAGTGACTTGGTTACGGCCCTCGTGGCATTCGGGCGACCGCACCCCTCCCCACGTGCGGCCGGACCGGTCAACGCGCCCCGCCCGCAGGGGTGGTGGCGCGGCGCCCGCTTGACGCCCCCCGCGCGCACGGCGGCACCCGTACGGCGGGGGGCGTCCGGAGGCGGCTACTTGACGGCGCCCGCCATCACACCGGAGACGAACTGCCGCTGGAACGCGAAGAACACGGCCAGCGGGACCACCATCGACAGGAACGCGCCGGGGGCCAGCACGTCGACGTTGCTGCCGAACTGCCGCACCTGCGTCTGGAGGGCGACCGTGATTGGCTGGCTCCCCGCGTCGGAGAAGATCAGCGCGACCAGCATGTCGTTCCACACCCACAGGAACTGGAAGATGCCGAGGCTCGCCAGGGCGGGCGCGCCCAGCGGCATCACCACCCGTGCGAACAGCCGGAGTTCACCGGCGCCGTCCAGCCGCGCGGCCTCCAGCAGCTCCCGGGGGATCTCCGCGAAGAAGTTCCGCAGCAGGAACACCGCGAACGGCAGGCCGAAGCCGACGTGGAACAGGACCACTCCGGCGATGGAGCCGAACAGGCCGATGGAGCCGAAGAGTTCGGCGATCGGGATGAGCGCCACCTGCACGGGCACCACCAGCAGGCCCACCACCGCGAGGAACCACCAGTCGCGGCCCGGGAACTCCATCCACGCGAACGCGTAGCCCGCCAGCGCCCCGATCACCACCACCAGCACCGTCGCCGGGACCGTGATCAGCGCCGTGTTGAGCAGCGACGAGGTGATGTCGCTGTTTCGCAGCAGGTCCGCGTAACTGCCGAAGGTGATCCGGGACGGCTCGGAGAGCACCTTCCACCAGCCGCTCGCCGCCATGTCCTCGGGCGAGCGCAGCGAGGACAGCAGCAGCCCGACCGTGGGCACCAGCCAGAACAGCGCCACGAGGACCAGGAACACCCGCACCAGCCCGCCGCTCGCGCGCTCCGCGAGCCGTGCCCCCAGCGGGCGGCGGCCGGCGGCCCTTTGGGCACCCGGGGGCGCCGTCCCCGCGGGGGAGTCCGCTGCCGTGGTCATCGCCGGACCTCCCGTCGCAGTCGCCGCACGTTGAACCACATCACCGGCAGGACCAGCAGCAGCAGGAACACCGCGATGGCGCTGGCCACGCCCGGCTGGTCGGCGGCGAAGCCCTTGCGGTACAGCTCCAGGGCGAGCACGTTCGCGTCGTCCTGGGAGGAGCCGGGGGCGATGATGAAGACCAGGTCGAACACCTTCAGCACGTTGATCATCAGGGTGACGGTGACGACCGCCAGCACCGGCGCCAGCAGCGGCACCGTGATCCGCCGGAACACCTGCCACTCGCCCGCCCCGTCCACCCGGGCCGCCTCCAGCAGCTCCCGGGGGACCCCGGCCAGCCCGGCCCCGATCAGCACCATCGCGAAGCCCGCCCACATCCACACGTACGAGCCGATGATCGCCGGGGTGACCAGGGAGGGACCGAGCCAGTCCAGGCCGTTGTACGGCTCCTGGAAGTTGCCGGCGGGCAGCCGCAGCAGCGCCCCGTCGGCCGCCGCGGGCAGGCTGAACGTGCCGTCGCCCGCCGCCCTGGTGGACGCCACCACCTCGCCGTCCCGGACGGCCTCGATCCGCATCCCCGCGTAGCCCACCTCGGAGGCGTCGACCGCGTTCGGCGTGCCGGAGCCCCGGCCGCGGGTGAAGTCCTGCCAGACGGTGCCGGTGATCCCGCCCTCCTCGGGCCGGGCCGCCGCGGCCGGTCCGGTGCCGTCCGGCAGCCGGTCCGGGGCGACGCCCACCAGCGGCAGCGCGACCGGCACACCGGCCCGCACCGGCAGCTTCGTGACGAACGCGCCGCCCCCGGCCGCCTCCAGCGGGGAATCGCGCCCCGGGTGCGCCCGGGGGAAGGCCGACGACGTGACGAACGTGTCGTGCACCCCGACCCACACCGCGTTCGCCACGCCCTTCTCCGGCGCCTGGTCGTACACCAGGCGGAAGATGATGCCCGCGGCCAGCATGGAGATCGCCATCGGCATGAAGACGACCAGCTTGAACGCCGTCGCCCAGCGCACCCGTTCGGTCAGGACGGCGAAGACCAGGCCGAGCGCGGTGGCGACGGCGGGCGCGAACACCACCCAGACGACGTTGTTCCGCAGGGCGGTGCGGATGCCGTCGTCGGTGAACAGCGCCCGGTAGTTGTCCAGTCCGGCGAAGGAGCCGCCCGACCGGTCGTAGAAGCTGCGGACCACCGAGTACCCGACCGGGTAGGCCACGAGCGCGCCGAGCAGCACCAGGGCGGGCAGCAGGAACAGGACCGCCAGCGTCCGGCGGGTGCCGGTCACGCTCCGGCGCGGCCCGCCCGCCCGGACCGGCGGGGCGGGAGCGGGCGCGGGGACGGCGGGGGCCGGTGGGGGCCCCGCCGCCGGGTTCGGCGCCACCGCGTCAGTTCCCGTAGGCGGCGGCGGCCTCCGCCTCCAGGGCCGCCTGGGCGCCCGCGACGTCCCGGGGGTTCTTCAGGAAGTCCTGGAGGATCTTCCACTCGCCCTTGCCGGGGGTGCCGCCGAAGGACTGCGGGGCCTGGTCCGACATGTCGAAGCGGACGTCGTCACCGGCCGCGACCAGCGCCTCGGCGATCCTGCGCTGCACCTCGTTCGGGTACACTGAGGGGTCCAGGGCCTTGTTCGGGGAGAGGAAGCCGCCCAGCCGCGCCTGGATCGCCGCCGCGTCCGGGGAGGCCAGATAGGTGGCGAGGGCCTGCGCCGCCTCGGAGTCCTTGAGGATCACCGCCGCGTCGCCGCCGGAGACCAGCGGCGCGGTGCCGCCGACCGCCGGGAAGGGGAAGACCTTCGCGTCCTCGCCCACCCCGGCCTTGGTCTCGGCGATGGTGACCTGCACGAAGTCGCCCTCGTAGACCATGCCGGCCTTGGGCTGGTCGCCGCCGGTGAAGGTCTGCGTCACGGAGGCGGGGAACTCCGTCTGGAGGGCGCCGTCCGCGCCGCCCGCCACGAAGTCCTTCTCGCCCCAGATCCCGGCGAGCGTGGTCAGCGCCTCCTTCACGGAGGGGTCGGTCCACTTGATCTCGTGCCGGGCGAGCCGGTCGTACTTCTCCGGGCCCGCCTGCGAGAGGTAGACGTTCTCGAACCAGTCGGTGAGCGTCCAGCCGTCCGCGCCGCCCACCGAGAAGGGGGTGACGCCGGAGTCGTAGACCGCCCGCGCCGCGCCGAGCAGTTCGTCCCAGGTCTTGGGCTCGGTGGCGCCGGCGTTCTCGAAGACCCGGGTGTTGTACCAGATCAGGGACTTGTTGGCGGCCTTGTAGTAGACGCCGTACGGCTTGCCGTCGACCGAGCCGATCTCCTGCCAGGCCCGGGAGTAGTTCCTGGCCAGCTCCCCGGCCGCCGTGCCGCCCAGCGGCTTCGCCCAGCCCTTGGCGACGGCCTGCCGGATGGCGCCGGGCTGCGGCAGCATCGCCACGTCGGGCGGGGCGCCGCCGGCCACCTTCGAGCCGAGGAAGTTGACGATCGGGTCCTGGGCGGGCACGAAGGTCACCTCGGCCCCGGTCCGCTTCTCGAAGTCGGCGAGGACCTTCTTGAAGTTCTCCTGCTCGGTGCCGGACCAGACGGCGGCGACCTCCAGCCGCGCGCCGTCCAGCTTCGGCAGGGCGAGGGCGGAGGCGGAGGCGCTCCCGCCGGTGGGCCCGGCGCCCTCGTCGTTCCCGCCGTCGTCGCCCCCGCAGGCGGTGAGCGAGAGCGCGAGGGCTCCCGCGGCGAGTACGGCGGCGATCCCGGTGGTTCTCGCGGGCCCCGTGGGCCGCCCGGCGGTACCGCGTTTCCGGATGGTGCTGCTTGCGCGCATCACTGCCCCGTTTCGTTCCTCGTCGAACGTCTGGCGCTGTCCCGTGCGGTCCGGTGTACGCCAGGGGGATGGGGGCGGCAAGGGCGCGTCGGCGGTTGGACAGGGGATCGTGATTCCCTTGTGATGAGTCCAACGGGCTTGTGGGCGTGTGCGGTTGGGTTCACCGGCACTTGTCGCGCCGTCGGCCGGGGTGCGGGGTGTGCCCCCATATGTCGTGCGGGGCGGGGGAGTCGGGTCGGAGCGGCACAACGCGCGCTCGGCGCAGGACGGCCGGGGAGGACGACGGGAGTGCGGGACCGCGGGTGCCCCGGCGCACCGCACCCGTCGGCCTCCCGCCCCGTCTCGATCCGCCGTACCCCGCCCCACCGTTCGGCACGGCACGGCACGGCACGGCACGGCAGGGTGCGGTGCGGCACGGCACGGTGCGGCACGGGCGCGGCACGGCGGGGTGGGTGCCCCGCCGTGCCGCGCCGTCGCGCGGGCCGTCAGCCGGAGAGGCCGCCGTTGACCTCGACGACCTGGCCGGTGATGTACGAGGCCCGGTCCGAGAGCAGGTAGGCGACCAGGTCGGCCACCTCCTCGGGCCGTCCCGCGCGGCCGAGCGGGATGTTGGCGAGGTGCCGCTCGGCCACCTCCGCCGGGAGGGCGGCCGTCATGTCGGTGTCCACCAGCCCGGGGGCGACGACGTTGGCCCGGATGCCGTAGCGTCCGCACTCCTTGGCCAGGGACCGGGTGAAGCCGATGATCCCCGCCTTGGACGCCGCGTAGTTGGTCTGCGCGGCGCTGCCGTGGACCCCGGCGATGGACGAGAGCGTGACGATCGCGCCCCGGCGCCGCCGCATCAGCGCGTAGACCGCCGCCCGGCACACGTGGTAGGTGCCGTTCAGGTTGGTGTCCATCACCTCCCGCCACTCGTCCTCCTTCATGAGGGCGAGCGGGCGGTCGCGGGTGATCCCCGCCGAGGTGACGACCGCCGTGAGCGGACCCAGCTCCGCCTCCGCCCCGGCGAGGAACTCCTTCACCCGGTCGAAGTCGCCGACGTCGACCGGCCGGTGGTGGACGCGGGCACCGGCCTCCTTGGCGGCGAGGGCAGTGCTCTCGGCGGCCCCGACGTCCGAGCGGTAGCAGAAGGCGACGTCGTAGCCCTCCCGCGCGAGCCGGAGGACGACGGCGCGGCCGATGCCCCGCGAACCGCCGGTGACCAGCGCGACCGGGCGGTCCGCGACCGGGCTGCCGGGCGGCCGGCGCCCGGTGGCGTCGGCGCTCATGCGGCCGGCTCGGCGCCCAGGCCGTCCGCGACGAGGTCGCGCACCAGGCGGAAGGTGCCCATCTCGGTGAGCCGGGACTCGTCGATCTTCACGCCGTAGTTCTCCTCGACGCGCACCGCGATCTCCAGCGAGATCAGCGAGTCCACCTCCAGGTCCTCCTTGAAGCGGGCGTCGTCGGTCACTTCCTCGACGGGAAGGTCCAGTGCTCCGGCGACGACGGAGCGCAGCTCCTCGACGTCGAGCGGCTTGCCGGTGCGTTCGGGCATGCGATGACTCCTTGTCTGGTACGGGCGGGTCCGGTTCGGGAGGGGCGGGGTTCAGGAGGCGCGGCGGGGGCCGCCGAGCACGACGGCGGCGACCGCGTCGTCCCCGGGCCCGCCGCAGGTGGCGAGGACGGTGTCGGCGGCGTGCCCGTCCAGGTGGGCCACGGCGGCGGCGGCCTGGAGCACTCCGCGCGCGCCCGAGCTGTGGCCGAGGAAGGCGGTCGGGTCCAGACGGCGGGTCCCGGCCCCGGCGGGCCCGGGGGCGCCGTCGTCCGCGAGGTCGGTCAGCCACAGGGCGGCGTCCGGGGAGGTCCGCTCCGCCGCCTCCGGGCGGGCTCCGGGGCCCCCGGCGCGGGCGGCGGCGACGGCGGCGTCCAGCGTCCCGGCGCGGGCGCACCCGGTGAGCGCGGCGCGCACGGTGGCGCCGCGCGCGGCGGCGTGCGCGGCGGACTCCACGACGAGGGCGGCGGCGCCGTCCAGGGCGTCCCCGCCGAGCAGCTTGGCGACGGCCTCGCCGTGCGGCTCGACCCCGATCACCAGGGCGGCGTCGGCCCGGCCGGCGACGATGAGCGCGCGGGCCCAGTACAGGGCGTCCAGCCCGCTGGTCGGCCCGTTGCACAGGGTGACGCTGGGGCCGCGCAGCCCGTGGGCCATGGCCACCGATCCGGCGACGACGTTGCTGGAGGTCTGCGGCAGGCCCAGCGGGCTGAGCCCGGTCACGGTGTCCCGGGCGATGATGTCGGCGAAGGAGCAGACGCTGTCCAGGATGCCGGCGTTGGTGCTGACCAGGACGGCGGTGCGGTCGCCGGCGCCCCGGTAGCCGTCGTCGCCGAGGAGCCCGGCGTCGCGCAGCGCGGGGGCGGCGGCGCGCAGCGCGAGCCGCGAGGCGCGGTCCTTGTGCCGCAGATCGCGGCCGGTCAGCCCGGTACGGGGGTCGAAGCCGCCCTCGCGGACGGTGCCGAGGAGTTCGTCGGGCAGGGTGAGGCCGGGGACGGCCAGGCCCACGCCGGTGACGACGGGCGGGCCGGGGGCGGGCCGCGCGGGAGCGTGTGCGGTGGTCATCGGGCAGCCTCCAGGATGGCGGCGGCGTTGATCCCGCCGAAGCCGAACGCGTCGATCTGGGCGAGCGTCAGGTCCGCGGTGGCGGCCCGGTCGCGGACCAGGCGCAGTCCGGCGGCCTCCTCGATCGGGTCGGTGAGGCCGAGGACCGGCGGGACCTGGCCCCGTCGCAGGGCGATGGCCGCCACGACCAGGCTGAGCAGTCCGGAGCCGCCGAGGGTGTGCCCGGTCATCGACTTGACGGCGGTCATCAGCGGTCCGTCGTCGCCGGGGAAGAACCGGGAGAGCACGGCGGCCTCGGTGGAGTCGTTCTTCGGGGTGCCGCTGCCGTGCAGCATGACGAGGTCGACGTCCTCGGGGGTGACCTCCGCCCGCCGGTGGGCCTCGCGCAGGACCCGGGTGATGCCCTCGGGGTCGGGCGCGGTGGAGTGGAAGGCGTCGCAGTTGATGCCGACGGAGCGCACCCGGGCGTGGACCGCGCGGCCGGGTGCGGCGGCGCGGGTGAGGACGACGGCGACGGCGCCCTCGCCCATCAGCATGCCCCGGTGCGAGCGGTCGAAGGGGCGCAGGGCGTCCGGCACCTCGTTCTGGACCCGGTCGAGGGTGCCGTAGGCGCTCTCCCCGATGGAGTCGGTGCCGGCCACGACCACGGTGTCGGCCTCGCCCAGGCCGATCAGGTCGGTGCCCATGGCGAGCGCGTAGAGGGTGGCGGCGCAGGCGTTGGCGAAGGTGTACGTCCGGGTCGCGCCGAATCGTTCCCGCAGGGCGGTGCCGAAGTGCAGGGAGGCCGGGTCGAGGGGGGCGCCGTGACGCCACCACAGCTCGGCGCTGCGCTGCTCCTGGAGGGTGGTGCCGACCAGGACGGGCACGTCGGCCAGGTCCTCGCCGTGCCCGGCGTCCGCGAGCGCCTGCTCGACGGAGGCGATCAGCCAGCGGGTGGCCCGGCCCGGCTCGTCGGTGCCCGGCACGGCCCGGTCGCCGATCTCGTACGCCTGCCGGGCGCGGTACTTGTCGTGGTCGAAGACCTCCAGCGGGCGCAGCCCGCCGCGGCCCGCGCAGAGCGCGTCGAAGATCCGGGACGGGGTGTCGCCCACGCAGGCGACCGCTCCCATCCCGGTGATGTCCCAGCTCATGCCTGCTCCCGAAGTCGGTAGGCGGCCACCTTGCCGGTGGTCGTGGTGGGCAGCGCGTCGACGAACTCCAGCCGGGCCGGGCGCTTGTAGGGGGCGAGCCCGGCGCGGATGCGGGACCGCACGGCGCGCCGGAGGCTGTCGTGGTCGGCGGCGGGATCGGTGGTGAGGAAGGCCACGGCGCTCTCCAGCCCGCTCGCGTCCGGGCTGCCGACCACCGCGCAGTCGCGCACCCCGGCGACCTGGCGGACGACCGCCTCGATCTCGGCCGGGGGCACCTTGTAACCGCCGAGGTTCAGCACGTCGTCGGCGCGGCACAGGTGGGTGAGGACCCCGTCGGGATCGCGCCGGACGAGGTCGCCGGTGTAGGCGCCGCCCTGAGCGAAGGTGGCGCGCTCGGCGTCGGGCCGGTTGAGGTAGCCGATGGAGACGGTGGGGCCCGCGATGTGCAGGCGGCCCTCGGTGCCGTCGGGCACCGGGCGGCCGTGCTCGTCGCGGACGGTGGCGGTGACGCCGGGCACGGGCAGTCCGGCGCGGCCGGGCAGCGGGCGGCCGGGCGGGGTGGCGATGACGACGTGCATCACCTCGGTGGCGCCCAGGCAGTTGAGCACCGTGGCGCCCAGGGCCTCCCCGATCCTGGTGTGCAGGGGGGCCGGGCAGCTCTCCCCGGCGGTCAGGCAGAGCCGCAGCCCGGCCGTGGCGGGGTCGCCGGGGGCGAGGGTGTCGAGCAGCGCGGCGTACAGCCGGGGCACGGAGCACAGCACCGTGGGGCGGTGGCGGCGCAGCGCGGCCCCGACGGCGTGCACGTCGACGGCGCCGCGGATCAGGGCGGTGGCGGCCCCGGCGTCGAGGGGGCACAGGACGGAGCTGCCGAAGCCGTAGCCGAAGGACATCCGCGCGGTGGACAGGACGACGTCGTCGGGGCGCAGGGCGAGCAGCGCGCCGAAGCCGTCGAGCATGGCGGCGATCGCGGCGGCGGTGTGCCGCACGCCCTTGGGGGCGCCGGTGCTGCCGGAGGTGTACTGGATCAGGGCGGCGCGGCCCTCGGGGTGGGGCGCGGGGGCCGGTGCGGCGAGGGCGGGGCGGTGGGCGGTGGTGGGGCCGCCGGTGCGCATCCCGGCGCGCACGTCGTCGCCGGTCAGCAGGACGGGGCCGGCCGGCGGGCCGGGCCGCTCGGGCAGGGCGTCCAGGTGGAGGACGGCGGCGTCGCAGTCGGCGGCGATGAAGTCCCGCTCGGTCTCCGCGAGCAGCGGGCTGACGGGGACCGGGACGCAGCCGTGCCACCAGAGGCCGAGCACGGCGGCGACGGTGGCGGCCGAGTCCTCGGCGACGACCAGCGCGCGGCTGCCGGGGGGCACCCCGTGCGCCCGCAGCGCACCGGCGTAGCCGAGGGCGGCCTCGTACAGGGCCCGGTAGCGGACGGTGCCGAGCTGGGGGTCGAGGTAGGCGGTCCGCTCGCCGTGCCCGGCCGCGAGGTGGCGGCCCACCAGCCGGTGGACCAGCCCGGTGCCGCCGGTGACCTCGCGGGCCCGGGGGGCGGCCGGGGAGGGGGGAGCGGTGCGGGGGAGAGCGGCGGAGGCGTGCGGGGCGGCGGGGGAGTCGGGGCTCCGCGTCGAGGGGTCCGCCGGCGTGCCCGCGGTCGCCGTCGCCGGGGCCGGGGCCGGGACCGGGGCCGGTGAGGACAGGACCGCCGGCCCGGGGAGGCCGTCGGGGGCGTCGGCGGCGGCGCTGATCAGGGCGGCGAGGTCCAGGACGCTGTCGGCCGAGCTGATCGCCTCGTTGCCGAGCAGCACCCCGAGGGTCTGCTCGACGCGCGCGGCGATCTCGACCTTCTCCAGCGAGTCCACCTTCAGCTCCCGCTCGAAGGAGGCGTCGGCGGGCACCGAGTCGAGGTCGAGTTCGAGGACGGACGCCACGATGACCCGCAACCGCTCCACAGGATCGGATATCCGCTCAGGCGGCATGGGTGCACTCCTTGTCGGGCAGGACGACTTGTCGGGCAGAACGACGGCAGGTCGGGGCTGGCTCCCGGAGGCCACAAGGACGGTATCCACGCCGGATTCGGCCCGTCAGCGGATGCGGAGGGAGTCCGTCAAGTCCGCCCGCACCCCCGCCCACCGGCCTCTAAAGGCTGTCAACAGGCTTGTGGGACAACGATATTGACGCGATGTCAGGATCGTTTCGCGCCGACCTGACGCACTGTGCGGGGCGCGCTGGCGACGGCCCCTGGCCCCCCCTAGCGTCGGGAGCCGAGCCGCCGGTGCGGGCTGCCCGCACTGGATCGCACCGGGGGCCGGACCGTCCGGTGCCCCGCGCCGGGACGCGCGGCACGCCGCGCGCCCACCTGCGTTCCGGCCGCGCGGCCCAGGCGGAGTCGGACGTCCACCGAAGTCTTCCCCCGATCGGAACCAGGTGATCCCATGCCGCTCACGTCCAAGACCCTGCTGCCCCCGGAGACCCGCGCCCGTCTCGCGGCGATGCCCGGACTCGGCGGCGGCAACGCCTGGCGGATCGCCGCCGAGACGAACCCGGCGGCCGACCTGCCCGTCCTGCTCGCCGACCGCCCCCTCACGGGCCTGGACGGACGCCCCAAGGAGGAGTTCAGCCTCCGCGAGCTGGACGCGCTCGCCGACGGATGGGCCGCCTGGTACCTGGACCGCGGGATCGGCCCCCGCGACCGGGTCGCCGTCTACCTCGCCGACACCTTCGCCTACCAGGTCCACCTGACCGCCCTGGCCCGGATCGGCGCCATCGGGGTGCTGATCAACGGCCGGATGGTGCCGGAGACCGCGCTCGGCCTGGTGCGCCGCACCGGCGCCGTCGGCCTGTTCACCGACGGTGAGCGCCGCGAGGGCCTCGCCGGCGCCGAACGCGCGCTGCCCGACCTGCGCTGGACCGCCCTCGACGAGGAGACCGGCACCCTCGGGGCGCGCGCCCCGCGCCCCGCCGACCTCTTCCGGCACAGTGACGACGACGCCGTCGTCATCTGCCACTCCTCCGGGACCACCGGCAACCCCAAGCCGGTGATATGGGCCCACCGGCAGAGCGTCTCGGGCGCCTGCTACCGGCTCCTCAACCACCCGGAGCCGGACACCGTGCGGGTGCTCGCGGGCGCCCCCCAGTCCCACTCCAGCGCCATCGCCTTCACCTTCTACTCCCTGCTCGCCGGGGTGCCCACCGTCGGCTGGTCGGACCCGACCGGCCCCGGCATCGCGCGCGGCAGCGCCACCCACCGCCCCACCGTCGTCCTCGCCTTCAACGAGGCCCTCTCCCACCTGGCCACCCACGAGCCCGACCCGGCCGACGTCGGCACGGTCGAGGTGTGGGTGAACCTCGGCGACTGCGGCCACGACGCGCACATGCGGCGCCTGATGGCGCTGGGCCGCACCACCACCCCGGACGGCCACGTCCCCGGCTCGGTCGTCGACGACGGCCTCGGCTCCTCCGAACTGGGCTGGGCCGCGCTGCGCAAGGTCCTCACCCCCGACTCCCCGGCCCGCGCCCGGCACCTGGGCACCGTCGTCCCGATCGCCGAGGTGGCGGTGCTGCGCGAGGACGGCAGCCACGCCGCCGACGACGAGGTCGGCATGCTCGGCGTGCGCGGCGAGGCCGTGGCGCACGGCTACTGGAACGACTCCGACACCACCTACCGCTCGATGCTCTCCGGCCACTGGCTCTCCGGGGACCTGGTGCGGCGCACGGCGGACGGCGAGTTCTTCCACGTGGACCGCGTGGTCGACCGCATCCGCACCGACGCGGGCGACGGCCACTCGGCGCTGATGGAGGAGGAGATGCTGATCGGCCTGCCCGAGCTGGCCGACTGCTCGGTGGTGGCCGGGCGGGACCGGGGCCGCACCGTCCCCGTCGCCCTGGTGACGCTCCGCGAGGAGGCCGACCCCGCCGACCTGCTGGCCCGTGCCAACAGGGTGCTGTCCGCCGCGGGCGAGCCGCGGCTCGCGTACCTGGAGATCGCGCCCTCCGCCGCCGACATCCCCCTCGGCCCCACCGGCAAGGTGCTCAAGCGCCGGCTGCGCGAGAAGTACGCCGCCCTGGAGGAGTACCGGCCCGCGGGACCCGCCGCCGCGGCCCCCGGCACCCCGGCCCCCGTCACCGCGGCGGCCGGCGCGTGAGCGCCCCCGCCCCGGAGGCCCCCGGCGGCATCCTCCCGGCCGGACCGCCCGAGGCGACCGTCGCCTGGGTCAACGAGGCGGGCGCCGGGACGCTGGCCGGCCGGATGGGCGTGACCTTCCAGGAGGCCACCGCCCAGCGGGTGGTCGCGACCATGCCGGTGCGGGGCAACACCCAGTTGCAGCGCATCCTGCACGGCGGCGCCTCCGCGGCCTTCGCCGAGTCCCTGGGCTCGCTGGGCGCCGCGCTGCACGCCGGGGAGGGGCGGATCGCCGTCGGCGTCGACCTCAACGCCACCCACCACCGCCCGGTCCGCGCCGGGACGGTCACCGGCGTGGCCACCGCCCTCCACCTCGGCGCGACCACCGCCAGCTACGAGATCGTCGTCTCCGACGAGGCGGGCCGGCGGGTCTGCACCGCCCGGATCACCTGCGCCATCCACGGCGGACGCGGCACCAGGGGCGCCCGCGGACGCGGCTGACCGGCCGGGCCCGGCCGCCACCGGCGGCGCGCACCGGGCCCGGCCGCCCCCGCCCCTCCCGGCCGGTGACGGCCCCGGACCCGCCCCGCACCACCCCGACACCACACCCCGAGGAACCCCCCATGACCACCACCCACGATCCGCACGAGACCCAGACCGGGGCGCCGCCGACCGTGCAGCGCACCGGCCCGGTCCTCCTGGTCCTGCTGTCGGCCATGTTCTTCGCCCAGTTCGACTTCTTCGTCGTGAACGTGGCCGCGCCCTCCATGGAGGAGAGCATCCACGCCACCTCCGGCCAGCTCGAACTGGTCGTGGGCGGCTACGCGTTCGCCTACGCGGCCGGAATGATCACCGGCGGGCGGCTCGGCGACGGCTTCGGCCACCGCCGCCTCTTCATCATCGGCACCCTCGCCTTCGGGGTCACCTCGCTGCTGTGCGGCCTCGCCGACACCCCCGCGCAGCTCATCGTCGCCCGCCTCGCCCAGGGCCTGGCCGGAGCGGTCATGGTCCCGCCGGTGCTCGCCGTCATCACCGCGTACTTCCCGGACGAGAAGAAGGGCCGCGCGATGGCCTGGTACGGGGTCGCCGCCGGCCTCGGCTCCATCGCCGGACAGGTCCTCGGCGGGGCGCTCGTCGCCTCCGACTTCGCCGGGCTCGGCTGGCGCACCATCTTCCTCATCAACGTGCCGTTCTGCCTGCTGATCGCGCTCGCCGCGCTGCGGGTGCTGCCCGCCCGCACCCGCCTCGGCAGGACCGGTCTGGACCCGGTCGGCGCCCTCGGCGTCTCCGCGGCGCTCGCCCTGCTGCTGGTGCCGCTGACCACCGGACACGCCTCCGGCTGGCCCGCCTGGACGTGGATCAGCATGGCCCTGGCCCTGCCGTTCGGCGCCGCCACCCTCTGGTACGAGCGCTCCCTGGCCGCCCGCGGCGGCAACCCGGTGCTGGTGATGTCCCTGTTCCGCAGCGAGTCCTTCCGCAGCGGCGTGATCGCCGGCGTGGCCTTCATGATCTACTTCGGCAGCTTCATGTTCACCCTGACCCTGCTGCTCCAGTCCGGCCTCGGCCTCGACCCGCTGGAGGCGGGCCTGGTCTTCTCCCCGATGGGCGTGCTCTTCACCGCCACCTCGATGATCGGCGGCCGGCTCACCGCCCGCTGGGGCATGAACGCCCTGGTGGTCTCCGGCGGGGTGACCGCGCTCGGCCTCGCCCTGCTCGCGCTGCGGCTGGCCGTCGCCGGGGCCGACACGGGCCTGCCCTGGATCGTGTTCTGCCTCTGCCTGATCGGCGGCGGCAACGGCGTCGTCCTGCCCGCCCTCTTCGGCGCCGCCCTCACCACGGTGCGCCCGCAGGACGCGGGCACCGCCTCCGGCATCCTCACCACCACCCAGCAGTTCGCCAGCGCCGCCGGTGTCGCGGCGGTCGGCGCCCTGTTCTTCGCGACGGCCGGCAAGGCCCCCACCGACGGCGACTGGGCGGGGGCGATGGCCTGGGCGACCTGGGTGTGCTTCCTGCTCGTCCTCGTGGTGATGGTGACGACCTGGACCTTCAAGCGCTTCAGCCCGCCCCCCGTCCGCTCCTGACGCCCCCGGGGGCGGGGTCCCGCCCCGCCCCCCTTCCCGCCCCGAGAGGTGGCACCCATGTGTGGAATAGCCGGCTGGGTCTCCTTCGACCCGGACCGTCCCGTCACGGCCGAGGCCGCCCGCGCGATGACCGCCACCATGGCGTGCCGCGGGCCGGACGCCGAGGGCCTCTGGACCACCCCCCTGGTCGCCCTCGGCCACCGGCGGCTGTCCGTCGTCGACCCGGTGGGCGGCACCCAGCCGATGTTCGTCGAGCACGAGGGCGAGACCGTCGTCGGCCTCACCTACAGCGGCGAGCTCTTCAACCACCGCGAGCTGCGCAAGGACCTGACCGTCCGCGGCCACGCCTTCCGCACCTCCAGCGACACCGAGGTCGTGCTGCGCGCCTACCTCGAATGGGGCGAGGACTTCACCGAACGCCTCAACGGCATGTACGCCTTCGCCGTGTGGGACGCCCGCACCCGGGAACTGCTCCTGGTCCGCGACCGCATGGGCATCAAGCCGCTCTACTACCACCCGGTCCCCGGCGGCCTGCTCTTCGGCTCCGAGCCCAAGGCGATCCTGGCCCACCCCGCGGTGCGGCCGGTGATCGACTCCGAGGGCTTCGCCGAACTCCTCGGCTTCACCAAGACCCCCGGCCACGCCCTCTACCGAGGCATGCGCGAGCTGCGCCCCGGCCACACCCTGCGCTGCGGGCGCGGCGGCACCACCGTGCGCCGCTACTGGGAGCTGCGGTCCCACGAGCACACCGACGACCTGCCCACCACCATCGCCCGGGTGCGGGAGCTGCTGGAGGACATCGTCGACCGCCAGCTCGTGGCGGACGTGCCGGTCGGCACCCTGCTCTCCGGCGGGCTGGACTCCAGCATCATCACCGCCCTCGCCGCCCGCCGCCGCACCGCGCTCGGCGCCGACCCGATCAAGTCCTACGCCCTGGACTTCGCCCGGCACGCCGACTCTTTCCACGCCGACGACTGGCGCGGCACCCCGGACGCCCCCTTCGCGGAGATGCTGGCCCGGCACGTCGGCTCCGACCACTCCGTGGTCTCCCTCCCGCCCGACGCGCTGCTGGACACCGCCGCCCGCGAGGCCGTGATGCGCGCCCGCGACCTGCCCTTCGACCTCGGCGACGGCGACACCTCCCTGTACCTGCTCTTCAAGGAGGTCCGCCGGCACTGCCGGGTCGTCCTCTCCGGGGAGTCGGCCGACGAGGTGTTCGGCGGCTACCGCTGGTACGCCCACCCCGAGACCGTCGCCGCGGACACCTTCCCGTGGCTCGCGCCGCCCTTCGGCACCGGGATCGCCGGGCCCGGCAGCGGCCCCGGCGAGTCACTGATCGACCGGGGGCTGCTCGCCCGGATCGACCTCCAGGGCTACCGGAAGCAGCGCTACCGGGAGGCCCTCGCCGAGGTGCCCCACCTGCCGGGCGAACCGGCCGCCGAGCGGCGGATGCGCGAGATCGGCTATCTGCACCTGACCCGGTTCCTGCCGTGGATGCTCGACCGCAAGGACCGGGCCAGCATGGCGGTGGGCCTGGAGGTCCGGGTGCCGTTCTGCGACCACCGGCTGGTCGAGTACGTCTTCAACACGCCGTGGGCGATGAAGTCCTTCGACGGCCGGGAGAAGAGCCTGCTGCGCGCCGCCACCCGCGACCTGCTGCCGGACGAGATCGCCGACCGGGTCAAGGCCCCGTACCCGATCACCCGCGACCCGCTGTACCTGGACGGGCTGCGCGCCTCCCTCAAGGAGGCCGTCGACGGACCCTCCTCCCGGGTGCGCGACCTGCTCGACGAGGAGGCGCTCGCCGCCGCCACCGCCGACGCCCCCGTCCCCGGCTACCGCACGGGCACCGAGCTGGTCCTCGCGCTGGACTTCTGGCTCCGCACCCACGAGGTCGACCTGGACCTCTGACCCGCCCTCCGCCGGAGCCCCGCCGGCCCCCGCCGGGGCTCCCCGCCCCGGCACCGGGGCCCGGCGGGTCCCTCCGGGTTCCTCCCCGGCGGGCGCGCCGGGCCCTTCGGACGGGGCCGCCCGGCGCCTCCCCCACGGCTCCCCCCCACGGCTCCCCCCACGGCTCCCCCCACGGCTCCCGCCGTCGGGCCGCTCCCGCGCCCGGCCCGGGTCCGGCGCCCCCTCCCGCGCCGGACCCGGGCCGCGCGTGCTCCGCCCGGCGCGCCGGTGAGCACCGGCCCGGGCGCGTCACCGCGGGCCGTCCACCGGCGGGCGCGGGACCCCCGGCGGCGCGGACTCCCGGCGGAGCCCGGCGTGCCCGGGCGCTCCGGCCGGACGGCCGGTCCCGGGACCGGCCCCGGGACTGGGACCGGGACTGGGACCGGGACCAGCACAGGGGCCCCGGACGCCGACCCGCCGTCCGCCGACCCGCCACCCGCCGGGCCGCAGCCCTCGGGGCCGCCGCGCCACCGGCCGGATCCGCGTGGCGAAGCCGCCCACGGCCCGACGACCCTTGGGGTTTACCGGAGGAGGGACGGGACCCGGGGGGCCGAGACCTGGCGGGAGGCCCGGTCCAGGGCGCTGGCCAGCAGGGCCAGGTCGGTCGGGCCGTTGCCCAGCTCGCGGACCGGGCGGCGGGCCGGGGGATCGCCCATGCGGTCCCACTCCAGGGCCACCACCGTCGGCCGCAGCGTCGCCGTGCGCGGGATGCGGCCCGTGACCCGGCCGCCCTGGAACCCCACGCCCCGCCCGTCCGCCCCGGTCAGCCGGCCCCGCCCGGGCGCCGGTTCTTCGGGACCGGCGGCGGGCGCGTCGAGCACCACCCGCAGCGCCGCGAGGCGCACCGGCTCCGTCCGGGCCGTACGCCCCCCGGGCCCGGTGGCGGCCACCAGATGCACCCCGAGCCGGTCGCCCTCCCGCGCCACGGCCTCCAGCGCCCGCACCACCGACCCGGCGGCGGGCCGCCCGGTGGAGCCGAGCGAGGGGGCGACGAGGTCGTCGAGGTCGTCCACGACCACGACCAGCCGGGGCAGCGGCGGCACCGGCTCCGTCCGGGCCCGCGCCGCCCCCGGCCGCAGCCGTATCGTGGAACTGGGCGGCGATTCCAGGTCCCCGGTGTCCGAGACGCCGGGCACGACACCGCCGGCGGTGCGCTGGGCGACCATCCGGCCCGACACCGCGCGCCCGGTGTGCCAGGTGGTGAAGTCCGACCGGCCGAGCAACTCGGCCCGCCGCTTCAGCTCCGCGCTCAGCGACTGCGCGAACTCCCGCATCAGCACGGGGTCGTTGGCGGCCAGATGGGTCGTCACGTGCGGCACGTCCGTGCACACCCGCAGTCCCTCGCCCGGGGCGCCGCCGGTGCCCGCGCCGTCCCGCCCGTCGATCAGCACGATCCCGAGCCGGTCCGGGCGCTCGGCCGAGGCCAGCGAGGCGACGACGGCCCGCAGCAGCTCCGTACGGCCGCTGCCGGGCGGGCCCTCGACCAGCAGATGCGGGCCCTCCGCCGCGAGGTCCACCGCGACCGGGCCGCGCGGCCCGGCGCCCAGCACGGCCTGCGCCCGGCCGCCCAGGGTCTGCGGATCGTCGGCCGCCGCGGCCCAGCGGGCCATCAGGGACGCGGGCGTGGCACGGGCCAGCCCCAGCTCGTCCAGCAGCCGGGCCGTCCGGGGCAGCGGCGCCGACACGCGCCGCCCGCCGCCCGCGCCGTCGGTGCGCAGCGGCGCCAGCGCCCGCGCGAACCGCTCGGCCCACGCCGGGGACACGGCGTCCACGGTGCCGAGGACGCCCTCCCCGGCCGGGCCCGGCGGCACGCCGGGGACCCCGGCGTCCACGATCCGCAGCAGCCGCACGGCCGTCGCCACGTCCCCGCTGAGCAGCGCCACCGCCCCGCACTCCCGGAGGAGCGGGGAGACGGCGCAGGCCGCCTCGTACGCCTCCGCCACCGGCGCGGCCGGGGCGGCGGGAGCCGTCTCGGCCAGGCACAGGACATGGATCCCGGCCCGCGGCCCCTCCACCGCCAGCCGCGCCACCGCCTCGCGCAGATCGGCACCGCCCGGGTCCCCGTCGACCACGACCACGGTGTACGGCCCCTGACGGCCGCCCGCCGCGCCGGGCGCCCCCGGGTACGGCTCCCGGCCGGAACCGGGACCGGACCCGGCCGCCTCCGCCCCGGCACCCGGTATCGCGCCGGGGGCCGGCGCCAGGGCGGGGGGCGGCGCCATGACCTGGCCCGGACCGTGGACCGGGACCGGACCGTGGACCGGGACCGGTGCCGGACGGGCCGGGACCTCCGCACGGGGGCCGTCATCCGGACGGTCCTCCAGGCGGCGCAGGAGCTCCCCGATCCGGGCGGCGGCCTGGTCCCGGTCGTGGGCGAGCAGCAGCCGGCAGTCCTGGCCGTGCCCGGGGCGCACCTGCGGCAGCCAGCCCAGCCAGGACCACTCGGCCACCCGCGCCTCCAGGGGCCGGGCGCGGTCCGCGCCGATCAGCACGATCTCCAGGACGTCGGGGGAGTGCAGCGCCGCGAGCTGGGCCAGCACCGAGCGGGCCAGCCCGGACAGCCGCGCCCGCGGCCCCGCCAGCCCCAGCGCCCCGGCCCCGCTCAGCCCGACGGTCACCGGCACGGCGGGCAGCGGCGCGGCCCGGCCCGGCACGGCCCGGTCGGCCGTGCCCAGCCGCACGGCCAGCGCCTCCGGGTGGGCGGCGCCGCGCTCCCAGAGCCGGGGGCCCGGCCCCAGGGCCGTCAGCAGCAGCGCGGCCGGGTCCGGCCAGGTCTCCGGGGCGCCCGCGACCCGCGACGGGACCGGCTCCCCGGGCCCGGGGACGGGGGCCTCGCCGTCCGGGACGTACGCCTCGGGCCCCTCCGCCTCCCGCGCCCCGGCACCGCGCCCGCCGGCCAGCCGCCGCGCCCACGCGCCGAGGCCGCCGCGCCGCCGCCCGCCCTGCGGCGCCCCCGCGCCGGGCTCCGAGGGGTCCCCGGGCTCCGGGACCGCGCCGGGACGGGTGTCGTGGGGGCCGTACGGCCCGGTGAGGGGGGTGCCCGGGGCGGGGGCGGGACCACGGCTCTCGATGCCCGGGGCGCCGCCCTGCCCGGGGACCGTCGGCGGCTGCCCGTACGCCGGGGCGCCGTACCCGCCGCCCGGGGCCGCCGCGCCCGGAAGCGCCGCCCCCTGGTGGACCGAGGTCCCGTACGCGTGACGGGTCGGCCCGCCGGGGGCCCCGGGGTATCCGGGCGCGCCCGCCGGGCCGTACGGTCCCGCCGCGCCGTCCGCCGCTGCGGGGCCCGCCCCGTCCCCGGACGGGCCCGGTGTGCCCGGGACCGGCAGCCGTACGTGCCCCTCGCCGTCCGGCGTGGCCCGCGGTCCACGGGGCTCCGCCTGCCCGGCGGGCACCAGCCGCAGCACCGACTCGCCGATCCGCAGCAGCGCCCCCGGCGGGAAGCGCACCGGGCGGGCGGTCACGGGCACCCCGTCCAGGGTGGTGCCGTTGGTGGAGCCGAGGTCCGCGACGGTGACACCGCCCCCGGCGTCGACGGTGACCGCGCAGTGCGTCCGGGAGACGTCGGGATCGTCCAGCGCCACGTCGGCGTCGGCGGCGCGGCCGAGCCGGACGCACCCCCCGTGCAGCAGGTGGACGCCGCCCGCGTCGGGCCCGGCGACCACGTGCAGCCGGGCCGGGAGGTCGCCGGGGTGCGGCTCCGGCTCGCCGGGGGCGCCCAGGGACAGCACGGCGCCGTCGGTCAGCGGGGGCTCGCCCAGGGTGCAGCGCTGGGTGTCCAGCCGCTGGGCCCCGGCGTAGAGGACCACCGGCCCGGTCCCGCCGTCGCCCGGCAGCGCCGCGGCCAGCGCGGAGGCGACCGCGGCCAGGGCCGTGCCCGCCGGTGCCGTGACCAGCACGTCGCGGCTCGGGGCTCCGCCCCCCGGGGCGGCGGGCGGGCCCTGCGGGTCTACGACGGTCAGCCGGATCTGCATCGCCGTCAGCGGTCCCTTCGCGCGGGCGCCCGCGATCCGGGGGACGAAGCCGTCCGACCGCGGTCCCCCACCACGGACTTCCCCCACCGTCACACGAGCACGTCGGCCAGTAACTGAGAGCATCCTCGCACCTGCCGCCGACACCGCGCCCGCCGACCGCCGTTGAATGATCTTGATTGGTCGGCTCTGCCCGCAAAAGTGCCCGTCCGGTGCCGCGCCGGTGACCGAAAGGCGTCCCCCGGACCGCGGGGCCCCGGACTCCCGGACCTCCGGACCGTCGGACTCCGGGGCCCCGGACTCCCGGACTCCCGGACCTCCGGCTCCTCCGGACCTCCGGCTCCTCCGGACCTCCGGCTCCTCCGGACCCCGCCCCCGGTGCCGGCTCGCCCGCGCGGCCGGGACCGCCCCTCGCGGGCCGCCCGGCGCGCCCGCCCCGGCAACCAACCCGTCCGCCGACGCGTCTTCCCCCCGACGGCGCGCGCCGGACGCTCCGCGGGGGCGCGCGCCCACCGCGCACCGGGCACGCCGGGGCGCGCGCCGGGGAACCGCGCGCGGTCCGCGCGGCGCGTCCGCGGGACGGGAGCGCGGCGGCGGGGAGCATGGGAGGCGCGGCCGCGCGGACCACCCGGTGCCGCACCCCTCGGCACTACAGTGTGTCGGAACAGCCAGCAAGCAACAGGGAGCGCATGACGTGCGGCCGGTCGGCAGCAAGTACCTCCTGGAGGAGCCCCTGGGCCGCGGTGCCACGGGGACCGTCTGGCGTGCCCGCCAGCGGGAGACCGCGGGCGCCGAGGCGGCCGTGCCCGGGCAGCCCGGGGAAACCGTCGCGATCAAGGTCCTCAAGGAGGAGCTGGCCGGCGACCCGGACATCGTGATGCGCTTCCTGCGGGAGCGCTCCGTCCTGCTCCGGCTGACCCACCCCAACATCGTCCGGGTCCGCGACCTGGTCGTCGAGGGCGAGCTGCTGGCCCTGGTCATGGACCTCGTCGACGGTCCCGACCTGCACCGCTACCTGCGCGAGAACGGCCCGTTCAGCCCCGTCGCCGCCGCGCTGCTCACCGCGCAGGTCGCTGACGCGCTGGCCGCCAGCCACACCGACGGCGTCGTCCACCGCGACCTCAAGCCGGCCAACGTGCTGCTGCGGCAGGACGACGGCGGGATGCACCCGATGCTCACCGACTTCGGCATCGCCCGCCTCGCGGACTCGCCCGGCCTCACCCGGACCCACGAGTTCGTCGGCACCCCCGCCTACATCGCGCCGGAGTCCGCCGAGGGCCGCCCGCAGACCTCCGCGGTCGACGTCTACGGCGCGGGCATCCTGCTGTACGAGCTGGTCAGCGGGCGTCCGCCGTTCTCCGGGGCGTCCGCCCTGGAGGTGCTCCACCAGCACCTCAGCGCCGAGCCCCGGCGCCCCTCCACGGTGCCCGACCCGCTCTGGACGGTCATCGAGCGCTGCCTGCGCAAGGAGCCCGACGAGCGGCCCAGCGCCGAGAACCTGGCCCGGGGCCTGCGGGTCGTCGCCGACGGCATCGGCGTGCACGCGAACAGCGCCCAGATCGCCGCCGCCGAGAACGTCGGCGCGCTGCTCGCCCCCGACCCGGCGCCCGCCGCCGCCGACCCCACCCAGGTCCTCCCGAACCACCCGGGCGCGCACGACCCCAACGCCGCCACCAGCGTCCTGCCGCACACCGGCGGGCCCGGGGGTGCCGCCGATCCCACCGCCGTCATGCCCCCGGTGCCGCCGGGGCAGCCCGGCGGCGGGCCCGAGGACCCGCACCCCTGGCAGAACCAGCTCCGTGCCGCCCGGGACCGCAACGACCAGACGCAGGTCCAGTACCTCGACCCCCGGCAGGACCCGCTGCGCCGCCGCCCGCAGCGCCAGGCCGCCCGCCCCCAGCAGCCGCCCCACCAGGCGCCGCCCGGCCCGCAGCCGTACCAGCCGGGTCCGGACGGGTACGGCTACCCGCAGCAGCACCAGTACCAGCCCCAGCAGTACCAGCAGCAGCGGTACGCGGCCCCGCAGCCGCAGCAGCCCCAGCAGCCGCCGCCCCAGCGCTACGCGCCGCCGCCCGCCCCGGCGGCCCCCGAGCCCCGCGCCCCCCGGCAGCCGCGTCAGCGCGGCGCCAACCCCATGCGGATTCCCGGCCTGGGCTGCCTCAAGGGGTGCCTGGTCACGATCCTCGTGCTGGTCGTCGCCGGCTGGCTGATCTGGGAACTGAGCCCCCTCCAGGACTGGATCGGCACCGGCCGGGGCTACTGGTCCCAGCTCGGCGCCTGGTTCGACACCGCCGGCGGCTGGGTCAGGGACCTGGGCGGAACCGGAAACTGAACCGTCCCGGGCCCCGCTCACCGTGCCCGCGCCCGGCCGCCGTGCCCGCGCCCGGCCGGACGCTCCCGTCGGCCCCCTGCCCGCGTACCGTCCGGTGGGCCACCGGCCCCGCCGTGCCCACCCGGCAGGCCCGGACCGGCCCCGTGTCCCGCCCGGTCTCCGGGGCCGTCCGTCCGGACACCCGGCCGCCGGGACACCGGTCAGGGGATTTGTCGACAACCGGCGGGTGATTTCCGCCTCCCCCGTGAAGGCGGGCTCCGCGGACGCGTAGGTTTGGCCGCAACACGCGTCGGTAGGAGCAGCCTTGGCACGGAAGATCGGCAGCCGGTACACCGCCCACCAGATCCTCGGGCGGGGCAGCGCCGGCACGGTGTGGCTGGGAGAGGGCCCCGAGGGCCCCGTGGCGATCAAGCTGCTGAGGGAGGACCTGGCCTCCGACCAGGAGCTGGTCTCCCGCTTCGTGGGCGAGCGCACCGCCCTGCTCGGCCTGGAGCACCCGCGCATCGTCTCGGTGCGCGACCTCGTCGTGGACGGCAACGACCTCGCGCTGGTCATGGACCTCGTCCGCGGCACCGACCTGCGCACCCGCCTCGACCGGGAGCGCCGCCTCGCCCCCGAGGCCGCCGTGGCCATCGTCGCGGACGTGGCCGACGCCCTGGCCGCCGCGCACGCCGCAGGGGTCGTGCACCGCGACGTCAAGCCCGAGAACGTCCTGCTGGACATGCAGGGGCCGCTCGGCCCCGGTGCCTCGCACCCCGCCCTGCTCACCGACTTCGGCGTGGCCAAGCTGATCGACGCCCCGCGCCGCACCCGCGCCACGAAGATCATCGGCACCCCCGACTACCTCGCCCCCGAGATCGTCGAGGGGCTGCCCCCGCGCGCCTCCGTCGACATCTACGCCCTCGCCACCGTCCTGTACGAGCTGCTCGCGGGCTTCACCCCGTTCGGCGGCGGCCACCCCGGCGCCGTACTGCGCCGCCACGTGACCGAGACGGTCGTCCCGCTGCCCGGCATCCCGGACGAGCTCTGGCAGCTCCTCGTGCAGTGCCTCGCCAAGGGGCCGGCCTCCCGGCTGCGCGCCTCCGAGCTGGGGGCCCGGCTGCGCGAGCTGCTGCCGATGCTGACCGGGATGGGCCCCCTCGACGTGGACGAGCCCGGCGACGACGCCGAGGACGGCCCCGAGGAGCCCGCCGCGGCGGCCCCGGCGCCCCCCGGCGACCCGGTCCGCCGCGGGACGGTCCCGCTGGTGCCGGGGGCCCGGCCCGCCGACGCCAACCGCGACACCCACACCTCGATGCGCGTCCCCGCCCCCGACGAGCTGGCCGGCGGCGCCCGCGGCACCGCCCGCGCGCCCCGCGCCGCCGGCGCCCCGCGCCCCGGCTCGGCCCGCAACCGGGTCGTCGCGCGCCGCCGGCGGGCGGTCCTGGGCGCGGGCGCGGTCGTGCTGGCGGCGGCGGTCGGCGCCGGTGCCTGGCTGGCCGGCGGGGGCGACGGGGACGACCCCGGCCCCCAGGACACCGGGAACTCGGCCCCGGCGGCGCCCTGAGGGGCCCGGCGGCCGCGACCGCGCACGCCCTGCGTGGGCCGGGCGGCGGAGCCGTTACGCTGGACACGTGGCAGTCGTCGATGTATCCGAAGAGCTGAAGTCCCTCTCCTCGACCATGGAGTCGATCGAGGCCGTCCTGGACCTCGACCGGATGAGGGCAGACATCGCCGTGCTCGAGGAGCAGGCGGCAGCACCCTCCCTGTGGGACAACCCGGACGAGGCGCAGAAGATCACCAGCAGGCTCTCGCACCTCCAGGCCGAGGTGCGCAAGGCCGAGGCCCTGCGCGGCCGGATCGACGATCTCGGGGTGCTCTTCGAGATGGCCGAGGAGGAGGACGACCCGGACACCCGGGCCGAGGCCGAGTCCGAGCTGACGGCCGTGCGCAAGGCGCTGGACGAGATGGAGGTCCGCACCCTGCTCTCCGGCGAGTACGACGCGCGCGAGGCGCTCGTCAACATCCGCGCCGAGGCGGGCGGCGTGGACGCCGCCGACTTCGCCGAGAAGCTCCAGCGGATGTACCTGCGCTGGGCCGAGCAGCACGGCTACAAGACGGAGGTCTACGAGACGTCGTACGCGGAGGAGGCCGGCATCAAGTCGACCACCTTCGCCGTGCAGTCGCCCTACGCCTACGGCACCCTCTCCGTGGAGCAGGGCACCCACCGGCTCGTGCGCATCTCGCCCTTCGACAACCAGGGCCGCCGCCAGACCTCCTTCGCGGGCGTGGAGATCCTCCCCGTCGTCGAGCAGTCCGACCACGTGGACATCGACGAGTCCGAGCTGCGCATCGACGTCTACCGCTCCTCCGGCCCCGGCGGCCAGGGCGTGAACACCACGGACTCCGCGGTCCGCATCACCCACCTCCCCACCGGCATCGTGGTCGCCTGCCAGAACGAGCGCTCGCAGATCCAGAACCGGGCCACGGCGATGAACGTCCTCCAGGCCAAGCTGCTGGAGCGGCGCCGCCAGGAGGAGCGGGCCAAGCTGGACGCCCTCAAGGGCGACGGCGGCAACTCCTGGGGCAACCAGATGCGTTCGTACGTGCTGCACCCCTACCAGATGGTCAAGGACCTGCGCACCGAGCACGAGGTGGGCAACCCCGAGGCCGTGTTCAACGGCGAGATCGACGGCTTCCTGGAGGCCGGGGTTCGCTGGCGCAAGCAGCAGGAGAAGTAGCGGAGGACCGGCACCGGCCGGCCCCGCCGCTTTGTCGACAAGGCAACTGCCGCCCCGAGTGCGGCAGTTGCCTTTTTTCCACTCGTCAACCAGGCATATACCCCCTCCCGGGGCATCACGTACGCAACGACCTTGACGCCGCTTTGAACATTGGGAAAGGTGAGCCGCGGCGTGCGTAATTTTCCGGGGCGCATGTGAACCGGGGGCTGAGCGGGCACCGTTGCCACCCCTGTCGATCACGGCCCCGTACGCGCCGCACCGACCATTCGCTACTGGGGGTAGCAGCTACATGACGAAGAAGACGCGCATCCGCATCGCGCGGGTGGCGGCGGGCGCCGTGATCGCCGCCGGTGCCTCGCTGACGGCCGCGGGCGCCGCTTCGGCGCTGGACATCAACATCGGCATCCAGTCCGAGGACGAGCCGTCCGGCCCGCCCACCACCATCCCGACCACGGAGGAGCCGACCACCGAGCCGCCCACGACGGAGATCCCCACCACGGAGCCCCCCGTCACGGAGCAGCCCACCACGGAGCCCCCCGTCACCGAGGAACCCACCGAGGTGCCCACGACGCCGCCCGTCACGGAGCAGCCGACCGGGCAGCCCTCGGGGACGCCCACCCAGGGCCCGACGGGCACCCCCGTCCCCACCCCGACCAGTGCCACCACGAGCCCCGGCGGCCCCGGCCCCGGCCCCGGTGAGACCGACGGCACCTCGCCCGACGGCGGCAACAGCGAGGTCGTCCAGGAGGAGGGCTCCTCCGGGCTCATCGACACCGGCGACCAGGGCCCCGGCACCGGCTCCGGCCCCGCCGCGCAGGGCAGCGGCGACGAACTCGCCGACACCGGCGCCGCCGAGAACACCTTCCTGCTGGTCGGCGCCGCCACGATGATCGCCGGCGGCATCGGCTTCCGGATGCTGCCGCGGATGATGAACGGCCGCCGCGGGGTGGCCGCCTGAGAGTGGCCGCACCACCACGCACGGTGAAGGGCCCGGAGCGCGTGGCGCGCTCCGGGCCCTTCCGTGTCCTGGGCGGCCGCTCCGGGCGGTCCCGTCAGACCGTCCGGTGGGCCAGCAGCGCCACCGCGGCGATCAGCACCGCCAGCAGGGCGACCAGCGCCATCGGGTTCACCCCGGCGAAGAAACTCTCCTGCTGCAACCGCTGCCGGTGGGCCCGGCACACCGGGCACCGGCCCTCACTGACGGGCGCCGCGCAGTTCGCGCACACCAGCCGGTCGTACGTCACGCGCCTCGCCTCCTCGCCGCCGCTCTCACTCTCTCCAACGCCCACACCCCGGTGAACGTTCCCGTTTCCCCTCCACTGTGCCAGGTCCCGGGGGCCGCCGCGCGCCGCCCGGAGGGCCCCGTCGGGGTCCGCCGCGGGGACAAAACGCGCAACTGGCGCGCAACGGCCGCCGGTGCCTGCGACGGGCTCCGCGGTTCGCGTAAGGTCACGCACATCTACCCCCGGCGACCCGTGGTGCATCCGTGATCCGATTCGACAACGTCTCCAAGGTCTACCCCAAGCAGAGCCACCCAGCCCTCAGGGACGTCTCCCTGGAGGTCGAGAAGGGCGAGTTCGTCTTCCTCGTGGGGTCATCCGGCTCCGGAAAGTCCACCTTCCTGCGGCTGATCCTGCGCGAGGAGCGCTGCAGCCACGGCCAGGTGCACGTGCTCGGCAAGGACCTCGCCCGCCTGTCCAACTGGAAGGTGCCCCAGATGCGCCGCCAGTTGGGGACCGTCTTCCAGGACTTCCGCCTGCTGCCGAACAAGACGGTCGGCGAGAACGTCGCCTTCGCCCAGGAGGTGATCGGCAAGTCCCGCGGCGAGATCCGCAAGTCCGTCCCCCAGGTCCTCGACCTGGTCGGGCTCGGCGGCAAGGAGGACCGCCGCCCCGGCGAGCTGTCCGGCGGTGAGCAGCAGCGCGTCGCCATCGCCCGCGCCTTCGTCAACCGGCCGAAGCTGCTGATCGCGGACGAGCCCACCGGCAACCTCGACCCGCAGACCTCCGTCGGCATCATGAAGCTGCTCGACCGGATCAACCGGACGGGCACCACCGTGGTGATGGCCACCCACGACCAGAACATCGTGGACCAGATGCGCAAGCGCGTCATCGAGCTGGAGAAGGGCCGCCTCGTCCGCGACCAGGCGCGCGGCGTCTACGGCTACCAGCACTGACGGAGAACGGAAAGGCTTAACCAGACGCCATGCGCGCCCAGTTCGTGCTCTCGGAGATCGGTGTCGGTCTCCGTCGCAATCTGACGATGACCTTCGCGGTCATCGTCTCCGTGGCCCTGTCCCTGGCCCTGTTCGGCGGCTCGCTGCTGATGAGCGACCAGGTCAACAGCATGAAGGACTACTGGTACGACAAGGTCAACGTCACCGTCTACCTCTGCAACAAGAGCGACGCCAAGTCGGACCCCAACTGCGCCGAGGGCGCGGTGACCGACGACCAGAAGCAGCAGATCCTCACCGACCTCAAGAAGCTGTCGGTCGTGGACACGGTGACGTACGAGTCCCAGGACGAGGCCTACAAGCACTACAAGGAGCAGTTCGGCGACTCGCCGCTGGCCAGCTCCCTGTCACCGGACCAGATGCAGGAGTCGTACCGGATCAAGCTGACCGACCCGGAGAAGTACGAGGTCATCGCGACCGCCTTCGACGGCCGGGCCGGCGTGCAGTCGGTGGCCGACCAGCGGGACACCCTGGACAGCCTCTTCGAGCTGCTGAACGGCATGAACTGGGCCGCCCGCGCGGTGATGGCGCTGATGCTGGTCGTCGCCCTGATGCTGATCGTCAACACCGTGCGCGTCTCGGCGTTCAGCCGACGGCGTGAGACCGGCATCATGCGGCTGGTCGGCGCCTCCGGCTTCTACATCCAGGCGCCGTTCATCATGGAGGCGGCGGTCGCCGGGCTCATCGGCGGCGGTGTGGCCTGCGGATTCCTGATGACCGCGCGGTACTTCATCATCGACCACGGCCTCGCCCTGTCGCAGAAGCTCGCGTTGATCAACTTCATCGGCTGGGACGCGCTGCTGACCAAGCTGCCGCTGATACTGGCGGTCAGCCTGCTGATGCCCGCGGCAGCCGCGTTCATCGCGTTGCGCAAGTACCTGAAGGTGTGACACACGCCCCGAGGGTCGTGCGGCCGAGGGGCCGTACGACCCTCTCGGCTTGTCCTAGACTCACCGCCATGTCAGGTCGTGACCCGTTCTGTCAGCCCCGCCGCGCACGCCACGGGGCCGTCCTGACGCTGGTGTTCGCGGGCGTGCTGGTCGCCGGGGCCGCCTCCGGGGCCTTCCCCCACGGCGACCGGAGGGCCGCCCGGGACACCGCCCGCTCCGCCGCCCCCGCCGGGCACCACGAGGACGTGGCGCGGGCCGCCGCCGAGGCCATGGCCGACGGCAAGTCCCCCCTGGAGGCCGCCGAGCGCGCCGTCAGCCGCAGCGGCGACCGCTGGGGCGCCGTCTACTCCCGGGGCGAGTACGAGGAGCTGGAGGACGCCCTCGACGGCCGCTACACCGGCGTGGGCCTGTCCGCGCGCCGCGAGCGGGACGGCCGGATCGCCATCTCCCGGGTCCGCTCCGGATCGCCCGCCGACGCCGCCGGCATCCGCGCCGGCGACCGGCTGCGCAGCGTCGACGGCGAGCCCGCGGACGGCCGCCCGGTCACCGAGGTCGTGGCCGCCCTGCGCGGCGACGCCGCCGGGGCGGGCGCCGGGTCCCCCGTGCGGCTGGGCCTCGAACGCGGGGCGCGCTCCTGGACCGAGACCCTGCGCCGGGCCCGGCTCTCCACCGAGCCGGTCACCGTGGGCGCGCTCGCCGACGGGGTCACCGTGATCGAGGTCTCCTCCTTCAGCAAGGGCGTCGGCGACCAGCTCCGCACCGCCCTGGCGGGGGTCCCGGCCGGCGCCGGGGTCGTGCTCGACCTGCGCGGCAACTCCGGGGGCCTGGTCGCCGAGGCGGTCACCGCCGCCTCCGTCTTCCTCGACGGCGGCCTCGTCGCCACCTACGACGTCGAAGGGGAGCAGCGGGCCCTGCACGCCCGGCCCGGCGGCGACCTGACCCGGCCCCTGGTCGCCCTGGTCGACGGCGGCACCATGAGCGCCGCCGAGCTGCTCACCGGCGCCCTCCAGGACCGGGGGCGGGCGGTCGTCGTGGGCTCCCGCACCTTCGGCAAGGGCTCCGTCCAGATGCCCAGCAGACTGCCCGGCGGCTCCGTCGCGGAGCTGACCGTCGGGCACTACCGCACCCCCTCCGGCCGCTCCGTCGACGGCACCGGGATCACCCCCGACCTGGAGACCGACCCCGCCGGCCCGGCCGCCCTGGAGCGGGCGCGCGCCATCCTCAGCGGGCCGGGCGGCTGAGGACCGCTCCGTGCTCCGCGCCCGCCGGGGACGCGGCACCTCCCGGGGCGGCCCCACCCGTGCAAACGCCTTTCCCCCGGGCGCCCGCCTAGTGCCAAGATGGGCGGCACTATGGCTAAGGAAAAAGGGCGCAAGCTGATCGCCCAGAACAAGAAGGCGCGGCACGACTACCAGATCCTCGACACCTACGAGGCCGGGCTGGTCCTCACCGGCACCGAGGTGAAGTCGCTTCGCCAGGGGCGGGCCTCGCTGGTCGACGGCTTCGTCCAGATGGACGGGCACGAGGCGTGGCTCTACAACGTGCACGTCCCCGAGTACAGCCAGGGCACCTGGACGAACCACAGCGCCCGCCGCAAGCGCAAGCTGCTGCTGCACCGCACCGAGATCGACAAACTGGAGTCGAAGTCCCAGGAGGCCGGGCACACCATCGTGCCCCTCGCCCTGTACTTCAAGGACGGCCGGGCCAAGGTCGAGATCGCGCTGGCGCGCGGCAAGAAGGAGTACGACAAGCGGCAGACCCTCCGCGAGAAGCAGGACCGGCGCGAGGCCGAGCGGACGATCTCCGCGATCCGCCGCAAGCAGCGGGCCTGACCGGCCCGCCCCCGCCGCGCCGCCGCGGGCGGTGGGCCGCGGGGAATACGCTGGCATCGATGTGCGTTGGTCACGTACGATGGCACTCGCACCTCGAAGCGGGTGCGCATCCCTCCTCGGAGGGCCTCTTCGGAGGGTTTTGAAAAAACAACATGGGGATGATCGGTTTCGACAGCGGCTGTCGAAGCAGGGGAAGCGTGTCGAGGAAGCGGCCATGATCTCGTAAACCACAGGCCGAAAACAATAATCGCCAACACCAAGCGCGATTCCTCCCAGCAGGCCTTCGCCCTCGCTGCCTGATCTCAGGTAGCGAAGCGAGCCTCCTATACAGGGAGTGTCAGCCCGGGGATGTTCCCGACCCGGATCCTGGCATCAGCTAGGGGACTAAACCTTGATCCCGGTCACGGGGTGAAGAGGGAAACCAAACAGTGACTGGGCCCGTCGGAGACTTGTTCGCGTGATCTCCGGGGCCGAGAAAATCGCAGCGAACTGCACACGGAGAAGCCCTGGTTCCACATCGTTGGACGCGGGTTCGATTCCCGCCATCTCCACAATTCCCATGTGGGCGAAGGCCCCGCCGCTCCAGCGCGGCGGGGCCTTCGTCATGCCCGGCCCCGGCGCGGGACCCCCTTCGTCCGGCCCTGCGCGGCGGCCTCCTTCGCCCGGCACCTCGCGGCCCCGGGCGCGGCGGTCGGTACGGATGCCGGACGGAGCGCCCGCCGCGCCCTTCACCCACCTCCGCCGCGCCCCGCTCACACTTCACCGCGCCCCGCCCGGGTCCGCCCCGTGCGCCCGGGTCGGCCTCCGTGGGGTGGCCCCCGCGCGCCCGGGTGCGCCCTCGCGTCCGAGTCCGCCGCCGTGCGCTCGAATCGGCCGCCGTGGGCCGCGCCACCGTGCCACGGCCCGTCGGCGGTGGCCCGCACCGGGCGGCGGTGCCCCGATCGGGTGAGACCCCGAGCGGCCGCCGTGGAGTGGACCCGCCGTCTGCGCGGCCCCGCGACCCACGCGCGGCCGCATCACCGTTCCGGCCGTCCCGTAGGCGACGCCACCGGGTGGCGGTCCGGCCGCGCGGGGGGACCGCCGCCCGGAGTGCCGGCACCACCCGGAGACCCTCGTACGGTGCCCGCGCTCCTCCACGCACGCGACGCGAGGACCGGCCCCCGCCCCGCACGCCCACCCACCCGGACATTCCGCCCGCCCCCGGACACACCGCCGACGCGCCGGGCCGCCGGACGCCCGTCGCGGGGCGGAAACGCGCCCGGCCCCGGGTGAACGGGCCCGCAACTCACCTGTTCGGGGGACGGGGAATCACGGGGGCATCACCCGTTCCGATGGCCGTGGGGGAGGGGAAGTGCCGGGGGGCCCACGAGGGAGGGCGCGGTGTCCGGTCCTCGCCGTGGTGGACTTTCCGGCCATGCCGGAAACCGTGGTGTGCCCACTTGTCCGAACCGGCGCCGTTGTCGCCAGTATCACTTGTCCGGCGGGGCGGTCTGGCGCGGCCCGCCCCGGATACGCTCCGACGTGCGGCTTCCCAGGTCACGACCGAAAACCGGTGGCTCACCCCGTCTTCGGGGGGATCACTTTCGGACACCGATCACCTGATCACCTCCGTGCACAGGTGATCCACGGCGATCGGACGTCCCCGGCGTGCGCTACATTCATGGCCCGAGCGCGGTGTGGTACAGGGGGGCGCGAGAACCTGGTGGGGGCCGGTTCGACCGACGGATGCTCGGAGTCGTACGTGCGTCCCGAACCGTCCCCTGGGGGGTGCGCGTAAGCGTGGAGAAATGGCAAGAAGACGACCAACCGGGGTGGCGCGACGCCGTACCGCCTGCCGGTGATCTCCCGATGGCGCCCCCCGACGACGACACCACCCGGGCCCTTCCGACCACCCATCCCTCGTCCGGCCCCGCGCACCCCTTCCCGGGTGCCGCGCACCCCTCACCGGGAGACACGGACGGCGGAGCCGACTGGTTCGCCGCCGGCCGCCCGGCCGTCCGGCGCGCACCGGGCCCGACCGGCGCGGACGTCCCCGGCCCCGGCATGACCGGTGGCCGGACGGAGCGCGGCCGGCCGGACGGCGACCGCCTGGACGCCGCCCCCGTGGTCCGCCCGCGGTTCGGCCGGGCCCCGGCCGGTGCCCCCGGCGCGCCGGAGGCACCCGGCGTCCCCGGCCCGTCCGGAATACGCGCCCCGGGGACCCCCGACGGGATACCCGGGGGCCCCGGGACCTCCCACGGCCCCGGCCTGTCCGCCGGCCTGTCCGGGATACCCGGCCCCGCGGGTCCCGCCGCCCCCGGGACGAGCGGCCCCGCCGCCCGCCCCGGCCGCTTCGCCCCGGGCACCGGCCGCCGCAGGGCCGCGGGCCCCGGCCGCCCCGCCCTCCGCACCGACCGCACGGCCCCCTTCCCCCCGCAGGGCGGCACCGTCCCGTTCCCCCGCACGGACCCCGAGGCCGTCCCGCCCCAGGCGGAGCCCACCGCCCTCCTGCCCCGGACCGGTCCCGACGACCGCTTCCCGAGGACCCCGGGACCGGGCGCGCCCACCACCGCCCTCCCCGCCGGCCACGACCCCGCCACCGGCGGCCCGGCCGGACCCTGGGAGGAGACCCCCGACCCGTTCGGCGACCCGGAGCCCCTCGACGGCATCCCCGGCGCCCGCGACGGCGACACCGGGCAGACCCACGACCCGCACGAGGTGACGGTCCAGCTCGACGCGGTCCAGCTCCGCGACGGCACGCTCCGCAAGGCCGGCCCCGCGCCCGTCGCCGCAGTCCGCTCCGAGGCGTCCGACGGCCCCGTCTTCGTCGACGAGTCCGGCCGCCGGGGGCGCCACTTCCGCCGGCTCGGCATCGTCGTCGGCATCGCCTGCGCGGTCTACGCCGTCGTCATCGTCTCCACCCTGATGTCCGGCAACTCCGACGCGCCCTGGCTGCCCGTGCCCGGTCAGGAGCAGGACCGTCCCGCCGGGCAACTCGACACCACCCCGGGGCCCTCCGTCTCCGCGGAGCCCTCCGCCGACGGCAGCTCCGCCCCCCGGGCGACCCCCTCGGACACCCCCGGGACCTCCGCCGCCCCCACCGGCGGGAGCCCGGCGCCCGGCACCACCGACGCCGTCCGGCCGCCCGGCACCGGCGCCACCACCGGGCCCGGCCCGACCGCCACCGGGGGCACCGGCGGCACCACCAGCCCCGGCGGCGGCACCGCCCCGACGGCGCCGGACCCGACGGCCACGGCGACCCGGGCCCCCACCGTCCCGGACACCCCGACGTCACCGGCGGACGGCGGCGACCCCACGTCCACCGCTCCGACCGCCCCGGCCGGCACCGGCGAGCCGGCGGACCCCACCCCCGACGGCGGCTCCTCCCCCCTCGCCGCGGCGGCGCCCGCGGGCCACCTCACCTCCTCGTCCCTGTCCCCGGAGAACATCCTCTGATGGCCACCCAGTCCCGCCGTCACGGAGCCCCGAGAAAGGCCCGTGACGGCTCCCGGCGGCGCCTGCCCCTGCGGCTGCTGCTCCCGCTGCTGGTCCTCGTCGCCCTGGCCGCGATGCTCATGCTGCGCGGCTACGTGCACAGCGAGATCATGGCCGACCACCGGATCCGCAAGCCCGCGCCGACCACCGAGGTGCCGGAGCGGATCCTGGAGGGCGGCCCGGTCATCGACACCCGGGGCGGCCGGGCCGAGACCCTGCGCGTGCCCGACCAGCACATCGTCCTCACCTTCGACGACGGCCCCGACCCGACCTGGACGCCCAAGGTGCTGGACGTGCTGAAGAAGCACGACGCGCACGCGGTCTTCTTCGTCACCGGCACCATGACCTCCCGCTACCCGGACCTCGTCCGGCGCATGGTCGACGAGGGCCACGAGGTGGGCCTGCACACCTTCAACCACCCGGACCTCTCCTTCCAGTCCGATCGGCGCGTCGACTGGGAGCTGTCCCAGAACCAGATGGCGATCTCCGGCGCGGCCGGCATCCGCACCTCCCTGTTCCGCCCGCCGTACTCCTCCTTCGCCGACGCCATGGACAACGAGTCCTGGCCCGTCACCGAGTACATCGGCTCCCGCGGCTACATCACCGTCGTCAACGACACGGACAGCGAGGACTGGCAGAAGCCCGGCGTCGACGAGATCATCCGGCGCGCCACCCCGGAGCAGGGCAAGGGCGCCATCGTCCTCATGCACGACTCCGGCGGCGACCGCCACCAGACGGTGGCCGCCCTCGACCGTTTCCTGCCCGACATGAAGGAGAAGGGCTACGCGTTCGACAACCTCACCGAGGCCCTGGACGCCCCCAGCGCGATGAGCCCGGTCACCGGGTCCGCCCTGTGGAAGGCCAAGGCGTGGATCTTCCTGGTCCAGGCGTCGGAGATGCTCACCGACGGCCTGGCGGTGGGCCTCGCGGTGATCGGCACCCTGGTCATCAGCCGCTTCGTGCTGATGCTCCTGCTCTCCGGCGCGCACGCCCGCCGGGTCCGCCGACGGCGCTTCCGCTGGGGCCCCGCGGTCACCGAACCGGTGACGGTGCTGGTCCCGGCGTACAACGAGGCCAAGTGCATCGAGAACACGGTGCGTTCGCTGATGGCCAGCGACCATCCGATCGAGGTCGTCGTCATCGACGACGGCTCCAGCGACGGCACCGCCCGCATCGTGGAGGCGATGGGCCTGCCCAACGTCCGGGTGGTCCGGCAGCTCAACGCGGGCAAGCCGGCCGCCCTCAACCGGGGCCTGGCCAACGCCCGGCACGACATCATCGTGATGATGGACGGCGACACGGTCTTCGAGCCGTCCACCGTCCGCGAGCTCGTCCAGCCCTTCGGCGACGCCCGGGTCGGCGCGGTCGCGGGCAACGCCAAGGTCGGCAACAAGGACAGCCTCATCGGCGCCTGGCAGCACATCGAGTACGTGATGGGCTTCAACCTGGACCGCCGCATGTACGACATCCTGGGCTGCATGCCGACCATCCCCGGCGCGGTCGGCGCCTTCCGCCGCTCCGCCCTGGAACCCATCGGCGGCATGAGCGACGACACCCTCGCCGAGGACACCGACGTCACCATGGCGCTGCACCGCGCCGGGTGGCGCGTCGTCTACGCCGAGAACGCCCGCGCCTGGACCGAGGCGCCGGAGAGCGTGCAGCAGCTCTGGTCCCAGCGCTACCGCTGGTCCTACGGCACCATGCAGGCCATCTGGAAGCACCGCCGGGCCGTCATCGAGAAGGGGCCCTCCGGCCGCTTCGGCCGCGTCGGCCTTCCCTTCGTCTCCCTCTTCATGGTCCTGGCGCCCCTGCTGGCCCCCCTGATCGACGTCTTCCTGCTCTACGGCATCGTGTTCGGCCCGACCCAGAAGACGATCGTGGCCTGGCTGGGCGTCCTCGCCATCCAGGCGGTCTGCGCGGCCTACGCCTTCCGCCTCGACCGCGAACGCATGACCCATCTGATCTCGCTGCCCCTCCAGCAGATCCTCTACCGCCAGCTCATGTACGTCGTGCTGCTCCAGTCCTGGATCACCGCGCTCACCGGGGGCCGTCTGCGCTGGCAGAAGCTGCGCCGCACCGGTGTCGTGGAGGCCCCGGTGACGGGCGCGGTGCCGCGCCAGCGAACGCGCGGCGGCAATGATCGGAGGCCCGTGGCATGACCCCCGGACATCCGGCCGGACCGGGGACGCCCCCGGAGCCGGCCGACCCCCGCGGCGGCCCGCACGGGGCCGCCCCCCAGGGCGTCCCCCCGCAGGGCGGCCCCTACGGGGGGACGCACCCGGACGATCCCTACGGGAACCGGTACCCCGGGGCCCCGTACGGGCAGCCCCGGCAGGACTCCCCGTACGGGACCCCCGGGCCGTACGACCCCTACGGGCAGCCGGGCCAGGGCGACGCCTACGGGCAGCCGGGCCAGCGCGACGCCTACGGGCAGCCGGGCCAGAGCGGCCCCTACGGGCAGCCGCGCCCGGCGGACCCGTACGGCACCCCCCAGGGGGGCGACCCGTACGGGCCGTGGCACCGGCCGGAGAACCCCGGCCGGCCGGGCGGGCCGGACCCCTACGGGCGACCGGGCGCGCACGACCCGTACGCGTCCGCGCCCGGGGGCGGCCGCCACGGACCGCCGCACCAGGACGGCCCGTACGGGACCACCGGGCCGGGCACGGACCACCGCTTCCCCGGCGCCGACGACGCCCACGGCATCCCGCGGCAGCGCACGGCCGTGTCCGCGCCTGCGGCCCCGCCCGCACCGGCCGGGTCCCCGGAGCCGGAGGCCGCCGCGCCCGCCGCCCCCGCGAAGCCGGGCCGCGACCGCTACCTCGACCTGCTGCGGTCCGTCGCCCTGGTCCGCGTCGTGGTCTACCACCTGTTCGGCTGGGCCTGGCTGTCCGTGCTGTTCCCGTCCATGGGCGTGATGTTCGCGCTGGCGGGCTCCCTGATGGCGCGGTCCCTCAAGCGCCCGGCGCTCGGGGTCGTCCGGGGCCGTGTCCGACGGCTGCTGCCGCCCCTGTGGGCGTTCAGCGCGGTGGTCGTGACCATGATGTTCGCCAACGGCTGGGACGTCGTCGACGATCCCGACCACGGCGGCACCCTGGGCGTCGTCGGACTGCTCAACTACGTCTTCCCGCTCGGCGCCCCGCCCTTCCCCTGGAGCGTCGGCTCCCAGTCCGGGCTGCTGGAGCAGACCTGGGCGGTGCAGGCCGCAGGGCCGCTCTGGTACCTGCGCGCCTACCTGTGGTTCGTCTTCGCCTCCCCGCTGCTGCTGTGGCTGTTCCGCCGGGCGCCCTGGCCGACCCTGCTGGCCCCGCTGGGGCTCACCGCGGTCATCGGCACCGGCCTGGTGACGATCCCCGGCGAGACCGGCAACGCCGTCACCGACTTCGCGGTCTACGGGAGCTGCTGGGTGCTCGGCTTCGCCCACAACGACGGCCTGCTGAAGCGGATCCCGCGGTACGCCGCCGTCTCCGGGGCGTCCCTCGTGATGGCCTTCGGCCTGTGGTGGGCCTCGGGCCACCTGGGCCCGGACGGCTGGGACCTCAACGACATCCCGCTCGCCCAGGCCGCCTGGTCGTTCGGCTTCGTGGTGATCCTGCTCCAGTACTCCCCGTCCTGGCGGGAGCTGCCGGGGCGCCTGGCGAGGTGGGACAAGCTGGTGACGCTCTCCAACAACCGCGCGGTCACCATCTACCTCTGGCACAACCTGCTGATCCTGGCCACCGTCCCCCTCATCGACCTCGCCTACGACCTGCCGTTCATGCAGAGCGAGCGCGCGACCGCCGCCCTCGACGCGGCCTATCCGCTGTGGATGTTCGCCCTGGTCTGGCCGCTCATCGGCCTGATGATCGTCGCCGTCGGCTGGGTGGAGGACGTCGCGGCCGGACGGCGCCCCCGGCTGTGGCCGAACGGCGCCGGGCGCGCGGAGGCCCGCCGGACCGCGTCCGACGCGGGCCACCGGGGCTGACGGCCCGGCCGCCGGGCGGTGTCCCGGCGGCCGGACCGGCCCTGTCACCCTCCGCACGGGCGTGCGACACTGCCCCCGGCCGCCGGTGGAACAGGGGAGACGGGCGCGATGAGCAAGAAGCAGACGAGCAGGATGCTGGCGCGGATGGCGAGCGGGGAGCCGGTCGAACTGGCCAGTCCCATGGCGTCCGTGAAGAAGCTGGCCCGACTGGCCTTCACCGCCCAGCAGTTCGGCTACGAGTACGCCGACGTGCGGCAGGGCGGCGGCGCCAACAACAGCTCGCTCCGCATGCTGCTCGTCCCCGACCCCAGTCCCCAAGCGCGGGCCAGGGCCGCGCAGAACTGGGCGCAGTACCCGCACGCGGGGGACGGCGTCTCCGTGCCGCCGCCGGTGCCGGACGCCCTCGAACTGCTCAAGGCCCGCATCAACTTCGACCTCACCGGCAGGAACGGCGACAGGCGGATCGGTTACGGGGCGCTCGGCGTCACCGTCGGCTGCGTCGTCCTCGCCTTCCGGGCCGGGGGCCGCTCGGGGCACTTCGTCATGGCCGCGGCCATCTGGCTGTTCGTGATGGTCCTGCTGGCCATCGGCTTCGTCGTCAACCGCAAGCGCAACGCCAGGTTCGCGGCGCTGCTCGGGGCCGCCGGGTTCGTGCCGGTCCCCGACGCCACCGGGCGCACGCGCTACCTCCCGCCGGGGGCGCTGCCGCCGGGCCACGGCCTGCCGGGTGTCGGCCCCGGCTCCCCGTACGGCCATCCCGCCCCGGGCCCCTACGGGCAGCAGCCGTACCCGCAGCCGTACCCGCCGCAGCAGCCGGCCCCCGGCCCGTACGCCCCGCAGCAGCCGTACCCGCCCCAGCCGGCCCCGTACGGGCAGCAGCCGCAAGCCCCCTACGGGCAGGGGGCCCGGCCCCCGTACCCCCAGCAGGACCCCTACGGGACGCGGCCGCCCGCGCAGCAGCCCCCGCACTGGGGCCCGCAGCCCCCTCCGCGCTGACCGGCCGCACCACCGGGGCGCCCTCCCCGTCCCGGCGCCCGGCACGGGCCGTCGGCGCGGCCCGCCGGGGCGTACCCCGAGCCGCGCCACCGGATGGCGCGTCCACGGAGTGACCCCTGAACGCTCCGTCCGGACGGGGTTGTCACACTGGGGCGCACGGGGGAACCGGGCACGGCGCGAGCGGCCGCGGGTTCCGCCGGTGCGAGCGACGGCGGCCGATCGGAGTGCGTGGGACATGGACGACGGGGAACAGCGGACCGGGCAGGGCCCCCTGACCGGATTCACCGTGGGCGTCACGGCCGCCCGCCGGGCCGAGGAACTGATCACCCTGCTCCAGCGGCGCGGCGCCGAGGTGCTCCACGCCCCGGCGCTGCGGATCGTTCCGCTCGCCGACGACAGCGAACTCCTCGCGGCGACCCGGGACCTGGTCGCGCGGGCGCCGGACGTGGTGGTGGCCACCACCGCCGTCGGCTTCCGCGGCTGGACCGAGGCGGCCGACGGCTGGGGGCTGGGCGGGGCCCTGCTGGAGCGGCTGCGCGTGGCGGAGCTGCTGGCGCGCGGGCCCAAGGTCACCGGCGCGGTCCGCGCCGCCGGGCTGAGCGAGAAGTGGTCACCCGCCTCCGAGTCCATGGCCGAGGTGCTGGACCGGCTCCTGGCCGAGGGCGTCGCGGGCCGCCGGATCGCCGTCCAGCTGCACGGCGAGCCGCTGACGGAGTTCGTGGGGGCGCTGCGGGCGGGCGGCGCGGAGGTCGTGGGCGTCCCCGTCTACCGCTGGCTGCCGCCGGAGGACCTCGGCCCCGTGGACCGGCTGCTGGACGGCGTCCTCGCGGGCCGTGTGGACGCCGTGGTGTTCACCAGCGCGCCCGCCGCGGTGTCGCTGCTGGACCGGGCGGGGCAGCGCGGCCAACTGCCCGCACTGGTCGCCGCGCTCCGCGACGGCGTGGTGGCGGGCTGCGTGGGGCCGGTCACCGCCCAGCCGCTGCGGGCCCACGGGATCGACACGGTGGAGCCGGAGCGGTTCCGGCTGGCGCCGCTGGTCCAGGCACTCTGCCGGGAACTGCCCGTCCGGACCCGCCCCCGCCCCTGATCCGGGCCCCGGCCCGATCCGAGTCCCGGCTCCGATCAGGGCCCCGATCCCGGCCCGGGCCCGGCCTCGGCCGTTCCCGGGCTCGGGCCACCCGGCCACAACGTCGGCTCGGGCCTCGGGGGCGGCCCGGACCCTGACCCGACCCGGGTTCCGACCCCGGTCCGGGTCCTGGGCTAGGGTCACCCGGCGTCAACCCGGGCTCCGGCCTCGGGGCGGCCCGATCCTGACCCGACTCGGGTTCCGACCCCGGTCCGGGTCCTGGACTCGGGTCACCCGGTATCAATCCGGT
>NZ_JBVKAT010000003.1:330166-336552 GCF_055598485.1 Streptomyces sp. NPDC107521 | reverse complement strand
TTCCGGCTCCAGTGGCGTCCCGACCCGGGTCTCGCTCCTGACCCTGGGCTAGGGTCACCCGGCGTCAACCCGGGCTCCGGCCTCGGGGCGGCCCGATCCTGACCCGACTCGGGTTCCGACCCCGGTCCGGGTCCTGGACTCGGGTCACCCGGTATCAATCCGGTTCCGGCTCCAGTGGCGTCCCGACCCGGGTCTCGCTCCTGACCCTGGGCTAGGGTCACCCGGCGTCAACCCGGGCTCCGGCCTCGGGGCGGCCCGGTCCAGACCCGACCCGGGCCGCCATCTCGGCCCGGCCCTGATCCGGGCCCCAGCCCCGGGCTCGGCCCGCCCGGTCTCGGCCGCGGTTCCTGCCCTGGCGTCGGCCCGACTGCCCTGGCGTCGGCCCGGCCCCCGGGCCCGGCCCCGAACGGACCTCGACCGGGCCCCGGCACGGCCGCGTCGGCGGTCCTCTCCGGCCTCTTCCGGCCCTCCCGTCCGCCGCGCGGCCCCCGGGGACGGGGCCAAAGGGCGGCGGACGCGCGTTTCCCCGGCCGCCCCGTGGCCTCCCGGCCCCCTCTTCGCGTACGGTTGACGGCTGCCCAGCACGTCAGAAGGGGGCCCGGTGGCCGCACAGGCACAACAGGATTCAGCGGTCGACGCCGTGCGCGACGACGCGCACCGCGGTCCCGCGGGGGACGCGGAGCGCGACCCCGGCGGAGACTCCGTGCGCGACCGCGAGATCCGGGGGGAGCAGGCGCACCTGGACCGGGTGTACCGGCGCCTGGAGGAGAAGATCCACGAGGCCGAGTTCCTCATGAACGACGCCGCCCAGCGCGGCCAGGTCGGCACCCCCGGCGCGCTCGCGGAGCGCGACGCGCAGGTCTTCCGGGCGGGCATCCACCTCAACCGCCTGAACAACGAGTTCGAGGACTTCCTCTTCGGCCGCATCGACCTGCTCCTCGGCAAGGACGGCAAGAAGGGACCCGACGGCGCCTACACCGCCGTCGAGCCCGCCGAGGGCACCCTGCGCCCCGACGGCACCGCCGACATCGCCGAGACACTGCACATCGGCCGCATCGGCGTCCTCGACGCGGAGTACGCCCCGCTGGTGATCGACTGGCGCGCGCCCGCCGCCGCGCCGTTCTACCGCTCCACCCCGGTCGACCCCGGCCGTGTGGTGCGCCGCCGGGTGATCCGCTCCAAGGGGCGGCGCGTCCTCGGCGTCGAGGACGACCTGATGCGGCCCGAGATCACGGCCTACCTGGACGGCGAACGGCTCGCCGTCACCGGGGACGGCGCCCTGATGGCCGCCCTCGGCCAGGCCCGCACCCACAGCATGCGGGACATCGTGGCCTCCATCCAGGCCGAGCAGGACCGGGTGATCCGCGCCCCGGCCGCCTCCGTCACCTATGTCGAGGGCGGTCCCGGCACCGGCAAGACCGCCGTCGCCCTGCACCGCGCCGCCTACCTGCTCTACCAGGACCGGCGGCGCTACGCGGGCGGCATCCTGATCGTCTCCCCGACGCCGCTGCTGGTGGCGTACACCGAGGGAGTGCTGCCCTCCCTGGGCGAGGAGGGCCAGGTCGCCATCCGCGCCATCGGCTCGCTGGTCGACGGCGCCGAGGCCACCCTGTACGACTCCCCGGCCACCGCCCGCGCCAAGGGCTCCGCCCGGATGACCGGCGTCCTGCGCAGGGCCGCCCGGGGCACCCTGGAGTCGCCCGGGGCGCCGGACCGGCTGCGCGTCGTGGTCTTCGGACGGCGCCTCGAACTGGACGCCGGGCGGCTGGCCGCCGTCCGGCGCACCGCCCTCGGCGGCACCGCCCCGGTCAACCTGCTGCGCCCGCGCGCCCGCAGGCTGCTGCTGGACGCCCTGTGGGACCTCTCGGGCGCCGCCGGACGGCACTCCGACCCGGAACTGGCGGCCGAGCTGCGCTCCTCCTTCGACGAGGACGTGAGCACCGAGGACTCCTTCACGGAGTTCCTGGACGCCTGGTGGCCGGAGCTGACCCCGGCGGCCGTTCTGGCGGCCATGGCCGACGAGCGGCGGCTGGGCCGCTGGGCGCGGCGCGTCCTCAACCCCGGCGAGGTCCGCCGGGTGGCCCGCTCGCTGCGCCGCGACGGCCGCACCGTGCACGACATCGCCCTGCTGGACGAGTTGCAGGCCGTCCTCGGCACCCCCGCCCGCCCCCGCAGACGGCGCGAGGCCGACCCGCTGGACCAGCTCACCGGGCTGGAGGAGCTGATGCCGCAGCGCGAGGAGACCCAGTGGGAGCGCGCCGAGCGGCTGGCGCAGGAGCGGACCGAGTACGCGCACGTCATCGTGGACGAGGCCCAGGACCTCACGCCCATGCAGTGGCGGATGGTCGGCCGCCGGGGCCGGCACGCCACCTGGACGGTCGTCGGGGACCCGGCCCAGTCCTCCTGGTCCGACCCGGACGAGGCGGCCCAGGCCCGTGACGAGGCCCTGGGCAGCCGTCTCCGCCGCCGCTTCGAGCTGACCGTGAACTACCGCAACCCCGCCGAGATCGCCGGGCTGGCGGCCCGGGTGCTGGCCCTCGCCATGCCCGGCTCCACGGCGCCGTCGGCGGTCCGCTCCACCGGGGTCGAGCCCCGCTTCGTCACCGCGGGCCCGGCCCGGGGCGCGGGCGGGGGCGCGGGAACGGCGGCGGACACCGTCCGGGCGGAGGCCGCGCGGCTGCTGGAGCTGGTCGACGGCACGGTCGGCGTCGTCGTGGCCATGAACCGCCGCGAGGAGGCCCGCCGCTGGCTGGCCGGGCTGGGCGACCGGGTGGTGGCGCTCGGCAGCCTGGAGGCCAAGGGGCTGGAGTACGACGCGACGGTCGTCGTCTCCCCGGCCGAGATCGCCGACGAGTCGCCCGCCGGGCTGCGGGTGCTCTACGTCGCCCTGACCCGGGCCACCCAGCAGTTGACGGTCGTCTCCTACGGGCGGGACGAGCCGGACGCGGCCGGGGTCCCGGACCTGCTGCGCGACTGAGGCGAGAGTGCCCCGCCGGGCCCGCCCCCGAGTGCCCCCGAGTGCCCCTGGGGGGACCGGCGGGGAGCCCAACCAGGGGAGCCGCCTCCCGCCGAGGGCCCGTAGGGGAGCCTTCCGGCCCCCTACGGGGAGGGCCCCCTACGGGGAGGGCCCCCTACGGGGAGGGCCCCCTACGGGGAGGGCCCCCTACGGGGAGGGCTCCCTACGGGGGGACGTCCCTCGGCTGGGGCACCTTCCTCGGCGGGGGACCCCTGAGGGGCTCCAGCGGCCGGGGACGCCGGGCGGGCGCACCCCGGGCGCGTTCGCCGCGCCTCCTCCCGGGCGGCGCGCGGGGGGAGGCGTGAGGAGGCACGGACATGCGAAGGGGCCCGCGCCGTCGGTGACGGCGCGGGCCCCTCGCGTTGCGCTGAGAGTGACACCGGCCCGCCATGCTCGCCTCGCGGCAAGTGGTCGCTCGAAGCGACGAAGGTTGGGCCCGGGGGCTTGGATCGAGCCGGTGTCACATCCACGGTAACAAACGATTCCCGCCCGGCGATTCCCCTTCGCCGGGTTCTTTCCGGAAGGGCCCGGACGGACCCGTGCCGGGACCCCGGGCCGGGCCCCGGCACGCCCCGGCCCGGCCCGGAACCCGGTCCCGGGAGGCGCCCCCGAACCGCCCTCCGGCCGCCCTTCCGTCCGCCGTTCCGGTCTCGTAAGGTGGAAATCGTTTTCCGAAAAAAGGGCCCTCCGATCGGACCGCGGTGAACAAAAAGTTCGCAATACGGGGCGGCTACCGTGTACTCGGCGGTAGGTGCGACGATCGGACGGCACAACACGCGACACGGTGAAAGAGGAAGCCCGCCATGGCAACGGCGCCCAGCGTCTCCTACTCGATGACCATCAGGTTGGAGGTGCCCGCGAGCGGAACCTCCGTCTCGCAGCTCACCACAGCCGTGGAATCCTCCGGCGGGTCGGTGACCGGCCTCGACGTCACCGCGTCCGGCCACGAGAAGCTCCGCATCGACGTCACCATCGCGGCCAGCTCGACCTCCCACGCCGACCAGATCGTGCAGCGCCTGCGGGACGTCGAGGGCGTCGTCCTCGGCAAGGTCTCCGACCGTACGTTCCTGATGCACCTCGGCGGCAAGATCGAGATGGCGTCGAAGCACCCCATCCGCAACCGCGACGACCTCTCCATGGTCTACACGCCGGGCGTCGCCCGGGTCTGCATGGCCATCGCGCAGAACCCCGAGGACGCCCGCCGCCTGACCATCAAGCGCAACTCCGTTGCGGTCGTGACGGACGGCTCCGCGGTGCTCGGCCTGGGCAACATCGGCCCCAAGGCCGCGCTGCCGGTCATGGAGGGCAAGGCCGCGCTCTTCAAGCGCTTCGCCGGCATCGACGCCTGGCCGCTCTGCCTCGACACCCAGGACACCGACGCGATCGTCGAGATCGTCAAGGCCATCGCCCCGGGCTTCGCGGGGATCAACCTGGAGGACATCTCCGCGCCCCGATGCTTCGAGATCGAGGCCCGGCTGCGCGAGGCGCTCGACATCCCGGTCTTCCACGACGACCAGCACGGCACCGCCATCGTCGTCCTCGCCTCGCTCACCAACGCGCTGCGGGTCGTGGGCAAGAGCATCGACGGCGTGCGCGTCGTGATGTCCGGCGCGGGCGCGGCCGGCACGGCCATCCTGCGGCTGCTGATCGCCGCGGGCGTCAAGAACGCCGTCGTCGCCGACATCCACGGCGTCGTGCACGCCGGGCGCCCCGACCTGGTGGACGCGGCCCCGGAGTCGGCGCTGCGCTGGATCGCGGACAACACCAACCCGGAGAACCTGACCGGCACGCTGAAGGAGGCCGTCGCGGGCGCCGACGTCTTCATCGGCGTCTCCGCCCCGGACGTGCTGGCCGGCGAGGACGTGGCGACCATGGCCGAGGGCGCGATCGTGTTCGCGCTCGCGAACCCGGACCCGGAGGTCGACCCGGCGGTCGCCCGGGAGACCGCCGCGGTGGTGGCCACGGGCCGCTCGGACTTCCCCAACCAGATCAACAACGTGCTGGTCTTCCCGGGCGTGTTCCGGGGCCTGCTGGACGCCCAGTCGCGCACGGTCACCACCTCGATGATGCTGGCCGCCGCGCAGGCCCTCGCGGACGTGGTGACCAGCGACGAGCTGAACCCGAACTACATCATCCCGAGCGTCTTCAACGACAAGGTCGCCGGGGCGGTCGCGGGCGCCGTGCGGGACGCCGCGAGGGCGGCCGGGGTGGCCTCCTAGGGGTCCCCGCCCGGTCCGGCCCCCGTCCGGGGGCCGGGGGCGCCCCGGGGCCGTCACCCCGGAGCCCTCCGGGTCCCCTACGGGTGACCCGGACCCCGCCGTGCGGACGCGACCCCCGCGCGGAAGACGTGATCCCCCAGGGGCACGGGCACGGCCCCCGGAGGGCCGGACCCGGTGCCTCCGGGCAGTGTGCGCGCCCGCTCCCGGGCCGGTCGCGCCCGGTCCCGGGCACCGGGGACCCCACCGGTGCCGGACGGCCGCGCCGCGGCTGTGAGGATGGCCACGGCGGGCCGCCGTACCGGCGCGTCGCGGGGCGGGGCGCCTCGGATCGCCCTCTAGGGTGGCGCAAGGTCCAGGCGCCTGCTCCGTGTGACCCTCACGGGTGTTCTCACGGCTTCCGGGGGTGGCCGGATTGGCATTACCGCCGCAGGTGCAGGCAGGATGCCTCTCTGGGCGCGAGGGTCCGAGGGGACCCGGGTGAGGGAACTGTCCGAGGGCCCTGGCAGCATCGGCTTTCGCTGTGCCTGACGCGCGGGTCCACCGCGTGGCACGCCTCAACGGCAAGAAGAACACGGGAGTAACAACATGAACCGCAGTGAGCTGGTGGCCGCCCTGGCCGACCGTGCCGAGGTGACCCGCAAGGACGCCGACGCCGTGCTGGCCGCGTTCGCCGAGGTCGTCGGCGACATCGTCTCCAAGGGCGACGAGAAGGTCACCATCCCCGGCTTTCTGACCTTCGAGCGCACCCACCGTGCCGCTCGCACCGCCCGCAACCCGCAGACCGGCGAGCCCATCCAGATCCCCGCCGGCTACAGCGTGAAGGTCTCCGCGGGCTCCAAGCTCAAGGAAGCCGCCAAGGGCAAGTGAGCGCTCCCCGCTGAGCGCCGGGTGGCTGCGGGGCCGCCGTGGGTCCCCGGGCCCCGTGAGGCCGGCCGCGCGGTCCCCGGGCCCCGTGAGGGGCGCACCGTATACGCCTATGGGGCGGCCACCCGGATTCGGGTGGCCGCCCCATAGGCGTATCGCAAGGGTGCGATCAAGCCATCTGTTCCGCCACGCGGCGTCACTTTCCCGCCCTGTTTCCCCAGCGTTTCGGCCGGGGTCCCGGAGGCGCACCCCCGGACCCGGTGGAGGGGGGTGCCGGCCCGGGGGAC
>NZ_JBVKAT010000003.1:240064-330071 GCF_055598485.1 Streptomyces sp. NPDC107521 | reverse complement strand
CGGACACCCCCCGGACCCCCGGCCCGGGGAGTGCTCGGCTTCCCGTGGTCGTGTGGTCAGCCCAGGGCCTTGCCCGGGAGTTCGACCTTCGCCCCCGGCTCCATCAGCTTCTCCATGCTGTGCCGGCCCGGGGGACACCCCCCGGACCCCCGGCCCGGGGAGTGCTCGGCTTCCCGTGGTCGTGTGGTCAGCCCAGGGCCTTGCCCGGGAGTTCGACCTTCGCCCCCAGCTCCATCAGCTTCTCCATGAAGTTCTCGTAGCCGCGGTTGATCAGGTCGATGCCGTGGACGCGGGACGTGCCCTGCGCGGCGAGGGCCGCGATGAGGTAGGAGAAGCCGCCGCGCAGGTCGGGGATGACCAGGTCGGCGCCCTCCAACTTGGTGGGGCCGGAGACGACCGCCGAGTGGAGGAAGTTGCGCTGCCCGAAGCGGCAGTCGGAGCCGCCGAGGCACTCGCGGTAGAGCTGGATGTGGGCGCCCATCTGGTTCAGGGCGGAGGTGAAGCCGAGCCGGGACTCGTAGACCGTCTCGTGGACGATGGACAGCCCCGTGGCCTGCGTCAGGGCGACCACCAGCGGCTGCTGCCAGTCGGTCTGGAAGCCGGGGTGGACGTCCGTCTCCAGGGCGATGGACTTCAGCCTGCCGCCCGGGTGCCAGAAGCGGATGCCCTCGTCGTCGATCTCGAAGGCGCCGCCCACCTTCCGGAAGGTGTTCAGGAAGGTCATCATCGACCGCTGCTGCGCGCCGCGGACGTAGACGTCGCCCTCGGTCGCCAGCGCCGCCGACGCCCAGGAGGCGGCCTCCAGACGGTCGGAGAGCGCCCGGTGGGTGTAGCCGCCCAGCTCGTCCACACCGGTGATGCGGATAGTGCGGTCGATGTCCAGGGCGATGATCGCGCCCATCTTCTGCAGGACGCAGATCAGGTCCTCGATCTCCGGCTCGACCGCGGCGTTGGACAGCACCGTGACGCCCTCGGCGAGCACCGCCGTCAGCAGCACCTGCTCGGTCGCGCCGACCGACGGGTACGGCAGCCGGATCTTGGTGCCGCGCAGCCGCTGCGGGGCCTCCAGGTACTGGCCGTCCGCCCGCTTCTCGATGCGCGCGCCGAACTGCCGCAGCACGTCGAAGTGGAAGTCGATGGGGCGCCCGCCGATGTCGCAGCCGCCCAGGCCCGGGATGAACGCGTGCCCCAGGCGGTGCAGCAGCGGCCCGCAGAACAGGATCGGGATGCGCGAGGAGCCCGCGTGGGCATCGATGTCAGCGACGTTCGCGCTCTCCACATGGGTCGGGTCGAGCACCAGCTCGCCGGGCTCCTCGCCCGGACGGACCGTCACTCCGTGGAGTTGCAGCAGTCCGCGGACGACGCGCACGTCGCGGATGTCCGGCACGTTGCGCAGCCGGCTCGGCGCACTGCCCAGCAGGGCGGCGACCATGGCCTTCGGTACGAGGTTCTTCGCACCGCGGACCCGGATCTCGCCCTCCAGCGGGGTTCCGCCGTGGACAAGGAGTACGTCATCAGCGCCGTTGACGGTCATGGATCTCGCGTTTCGTGGGTGGGGTCCAGGGGGCACAGGAGGGAAAGGGTAGTCGCCCCGCACCCCCCCTTCGTAGGCCCGGACCGGTTCCCGCCACGTCATGGGTTCGTCACAACACGCTGCGCTCCGTGACGGGTGCGGAGGGTCACGGGGGGCGCGTGCGCGGGGCCCGGTTCACCCCCGTGCCCCCGATTGCCTCCCCGCCCGGGGGGAACATGCGGGATCATGTCAGGCATGACCGAGGTGTCCTCGCTCGCGGGACGGCTGCTCGTGGCGACGCCCGCCCTGGCGGACCCGAACTTCGAGCGTGCCGTGGTGCTCCTGCTCGACCACGACGAGGAGGGCTCCCTCGGCGTGGTCCTCAACCGGCCGACGCCCGTCGGCGTCGGCGACATCCTGGGCGCCTGGGCCGAGCTGGCCGGCGAGCCGGGCGTCGTCTTCCAGGGCGGCCCCGTCTCGCTGGACTCCGCGCTCGGCGTCGCGGTCGTCCCCGGCGGCGCGCCGGGCGGGCGCGCCCCGCTGGGCTGGCGCCGGGTGCACGGCGCCATCGGCCTCGTCGACCTGGAGGCCCCGCCGGAGCTGCTGGCCCCCGCCGTCGGCTCGCTGCGGATCTTCGCCGGGTACGCGGGCTGGGGCCCCGGCCAGCTGGAGGGCGAGCTGAAGGAGGGCGCCTGGTACGTGGTCGACTCGGAACCGGGGGACGTGTCCTCCCCGGCACCCGAGGGGCTCTGGCGCGAGGTGCTGCGCCGCCAGCGCGGCGACCTGGCCATGGTGGCGACGTATCCGGACGACCCGTCCCTCAACTGAAGCCCCCGGCCTTCAGTACCCTTGGCGGTTATGAGCACTCTTGAGCCCGAGCGCGGGACTGGTACGGGGACCCTCGTCGAGCCGACACCGCAGGTGTCCCACGGCGACGGCGACCACGAGCGCTTCGCCCACTACGTCCAGAAGGACAAGATCATGGCGAGCGCCCTCGACGGCACCCCCGTCGTGGCGCTCTGCGGCAAGGTCTGGGTGCCCGGTCGCGATCCCAAGAAGTACCCGGTGTGCCCCATGTGCAAGGAGATCTACGAGTCCATGAGCGCCGGCGGCGACCAGGGCGGCAAGGGCGGCGACAAGAAGTAGCGCCCCGGCCCCCACCGCGCCGGGCCGGTCGGAGCCCCTGAAGTGCGTTTTGACGCATTTCGGGGGCTTTCGCGCGTTCTGCGCCGACCACGCGGTGTCTTCGCGTTGCACAGGATGCGTCGCGCGGTCACAGAGTGGTTGAGACCTCTTGTGGGCGCGTTCATGAAGTACCTAGCCTCCGAGGTGTTGTGCAGAGCAAAACCAGCATTGCGCATGCTGCAACGCCCCTTGACCGGAGGACCGCTCCATGAAGCTCCCCGCCAGACTGCCCGCCCGCCTGGCCGTGTTCCTGGCCGCCGCTGCCGTCAGCGCCACCGCCTGCGCCCCCCAGACCACCGACAACTCCTCCTCCGGCAAGGACGAGAAGAGCGGCACGCTGCGCGTCTGGCTCTTCCAGGAGGTCGACACCAAGCCCAAGCAGAAGGTCGTCGACGCCGTCCTGGCCGACTTCCGCAAGGAGCACGAGGGCACCAAGGTCAACATCGAGTACATCCCGGTCGAGACCCGTGCCCAGCGCATCAAGGCCGCCTTCAACGACCCCAAGAGCGCCCCCGACATCATCGAGTACGGCAACACCGACACCGCCGGCTACGTGAAGGACGGCGGCCTCCTGGACATCAGCAAGGAGTTCGAGGCCTGGGACGAGGCCAAGGACACCGACCCGACGGCCCGCCAGTCGGTCACCGTCGACGGCAAGGTCTACGGCGCCCCGTACTTCGTCGGCGTCCGCGCCCTCTACTACCGCACGGACATCTTCAAGGAGCTGAAGCTCGAGCCCCCGACGACCCTCGCGGAGCTGGCGACCGCCGCCCGAGCGGTCCGCGCCGCCGAGCCCGGCATGTACGGCATCGCCGTCGGCGGTGCCTACACCTACGGCGCCATGCCCTTCCTCTGGGCCAACGGCGGCGAACTCGCCAGTGGCAAGGACGGCTCCTACGCCTCCGGCATCGACAGCGCCGAGGCCCAGAAGGGGATCAAGGAGTACACCTCCCTCTTCTCCGACGACAACTGTCCCGCCGCCAAGTGCGCCGGGATGGGCGGCAACGACACCGTCACCGCGTTCGCCGCGGGCAAGGCGGGCATGGCCATCGGCGGCGACTTCAGCCACGCGGCCATCGAGGCCGGCAAGGTCAAGGGCAAGTACGCCGTCGTGCCGCTGCCCGGTGTGAAGGCCGGTTCGATCGCCCCGGCGTTCGCGGGCGGCAACAACCTCGGCGTCCTCAAGAGCACCACGCACCGCACGCTGGCCGTCGACCTGATGCAGCGCCTCGCCTCCAAGAAGACGCAGACCGAGATGTTCGACGCGATGGGCTTCCTGCCCACCTTCTCCGACGCGCGCCGCGACGTCGCCGAGAAGGAGCCGTTCGTCAAGCCCTTCGTCGACACCCTGGCCGCGGGCACCAAGTTCGTGCCGGCCTCGCCCGCGTGGGCCCAGATCGACTCCTCGCTGGTGCTGCCGACCATGTTCCAGGAGGTCGTCAGCGGCAAGAAGGACGTGGCCACCGCCTCCGGCGACGCGGCGAAAAAGATGAATGACGCGTTTGGCTCCGCCGGATGACCGTGGTACCCGGTGAACAGGGGGGCGCGGTGCGCTCGGCGGAGCGTCCGGACCCCGGTCCCGGCCGCCCGCGCGGCGCCCGCCCGCCCGGTCCCGCCCCCCGCCGCAGCGCGCGGCGGGGCGGGGCCGCCACCCCCTGGCTGTATCTCGCCCCCGCCCTGGTCGTCCTCGGCGGGCTGCTCATCTACCCCGTCTACCAGCTCGGCCTGATCTCCTTCCTGGAGTACACCCAGGCCCAGGTCAGCGGCGGGGAACCGACCACCTTCCAGGGCTTCGGCAACTACGCCGAGCTGTTCGGCGACGAAGAGTTCTGGCGGGTCCTGCTCTCCACCGTCGTCTTCGCCGCCGCCTGTGTGGTCTCCACCCTGGCCGTCGGCTGCGCGCTCGCCGTGCTGCTCACCCGGATCCGGGCCCTGCCCCGGCTGGCGCTGATGATGGCCGCCCTGGGCGCCTGGGCGACACCGGCGGTCACCGGCTCCACGGTCTGGCTGCTGCTGTTCGACGCGGACTTCGGCCCCGTCAACCGGATGCTCGGCCTCGGAGACCACTCCTGGACGTACGGGCGCTACAGCGCCTTCCTGCTCGTTCTGCTCGAAGTCGTCTGGTGCTCGTTCCCGTTCGTCATGGTCACCGTCTACGCCGGCATCCGGGCCGTCCCCTCCGAGGTGCTGGAGGCCGCCTCCCTGGACGGGGCCTCGCAGTGGCGGATCTGGCGCTCGGTGCTGGCCCCGATGCTGCGGCCCATCCTGGTCGTCGTCACCATCCAGTCCATCATCTGGGACTTCAAGGTCTTCACCCAGATCTACGTCATGACCAACGGCGGCGGCATCGCCGGCCAGAACCTCGTCCTCAACGTCTACGCCTACCAGAAGGCGTTCGCGTCCTCGCAGTACAGCCTCGGCTCCGCGATCGGCGTCGTCATGCTGCTGATCCTGCTCGTCGTGACGCTGGTCTACCTGCGGCTGCTGCGCCGCCAGGGGGAGGAGCTGTGAACCTCACGCGTCTGCGCGTACGCCGCCCGTGGCGGCTGGCGGCGGAGAGTTCGGCGCTGCTGATCGCCGTCGTGGTGGCCTTCCCGCTGTACTGGATGGTGCTGAGCGCCTTCAAGCCGGCGGGCGAGATCGAGTCGACCGAACCCCGTCCCTGGACGACGGCCCCCTCGCTGGACTCCTTCCGGCGGGTCTTCGGGCAGCAGGAATTCGGCCGCTACTTCCTCAACAGCCTGCTCGTCGCGGGAACCGTGGTGGTCGCCTCCGCGCTCATCGCGTTCCTGGCCGCGACCGCCGTCACCCGTTTCCGCTTCCGCTTCCGGACCACCCTGCTCATCATGTTCCTGGTGGCCCAGATGGTGCCCGTGGAAGCCCTCACCATCCCGCTGTTCTTCCTCATGCGGGACTTCGGCCAGCTCAACACCCTGGGTTCGCTGATCCTGCCGCACATCGCCTTCTCGCTGCCGTTCGCGATCTGGATGCTGCGGGGATTCGTCAAAGCCGTCCCGGAGGCCCTGGAGGAGGCCGCCTACATCGACGGCGCGAGCCGGACCCGGTTCCTGTGGCAGATCCTTTTCCCCCTGGTCTTCCCGGGACTCGTGGCCACCAGTGTGTTCTCCTTCATCTCGACCTGGAACGACTTCCTGTTCGCCAAGTCGTTCATCATCAGCGACACCTCCCAGTCCACGCTGCCCATGGCGCTGCTGGTCTTCTACAAACCCGACGACCCGGACTGGGGCGGGGTCATGGCGGCCTCCACCGTCATGACCATTCCGGTACTGGTGTTCTTCGTACTCGTGCAACGACGACTCGTCTCCGGCCTCGGCGGAGCGGTGAAGGACTGACCTGACGTGACCGAACTCATTCCGGCGCCCCGCGCCGTGGCGGGACCGGACCACACCGGTGTGCCACTGGACCCGGACACCACCCTGTGGGCCGCGCCCGGCACCGAAACCACCGAACGCTGGCTGCGCGCCACCCTCGGCGCCGCCCTCGGACTGCCCCTGCGGCCCGGCTCCCGGGACGCCCCCGGCGGCGTACGGCTGCTGCTGGACGACTCCCTCGACCCGGAGGCGTACCGGCTCACGGCGGACGGCGGGCGGGGCGTCGAGATCCGCGGCGGCGGCCCCGCGGGCGTCTTCTGGGGCGCCCAGACGCTGCGCCAGCTCCTCGGCCCCGAGGCCTTCCGCCGCGCCCCCCTGCGGCCCGGCCGCACCCCGGTCGTGCCGGGCGGGACCGTCGAGGACGCGCCCCGGTTCCGCTGGCGCGGCATGATGCTCGACGTCGCCCGGCACTTCATGCCCAAGGACGGCGTCCTGCGCTATCTGGACCTGATGGCGGCGCACAAACTCAACGTCCTCCACTTCCATCTGACGGACGATCAGGGATGGCGCGTCGAGATCAAACGCCATCCCCGGCTCACCGAGGCCGGTTCCTGGCGCGCGCGCACCAAATGGGGCCACCGCGCCTCGCCCCTCTGGGACGACACTCCGCACGGCGGTTTCTACACCCAGGACGACATCCGCGAGATCGTCGCCTACGCCGCCGAACGGCACATCACCGTCGTCCCCGAAATCGATGTCCCCGGGCACTCGCAGGCCGCCATCGCGGCCTATCCGGAACTCGGGAACAACGATGTCGTGGACACCGCCTCACTCACCGTCTGGGACACCTGGGGCGTCTCCGAGAACGTCCTCGCGCCCACCGACGCCACCCTCCGTTTCTACGAGGGCGTGTTCGAGGAACTCCTCGATCTGTTCCCGTCCCGGTTCATTCACGTCGGCGGCGACGAATGCCCCAAGACGCAATGGCGGGCCAGTCCCGTCGCGCAGGCGCGGATCAGGGAACTGGGACTCGCCGACGAGGACGAACTCCAGTCCTGGTTCATCCGGCACTTCGACTCCTGGCTCACCGAACGCGGCCGGCGGCTCATCGGCTGGGACGAGATCCTGGAGGGCGGGCTCGCCGAGGGCGCGGCCGTCTCGTCCTGGCGCGGCTACGCGGGCGGGGTCGCCGCCGCGCGCGCGGGCCACGACGTGGTGATGTGCCCCGAGCAGCAGGTGTACCTGGACCACCGTCAGGACGCGGGCGAGGACGAGCCGGTGCCGATCGGCTTCGTGCGCACCCTGGAGGACGTCTACCGCTTCGAGCCCGTCCCCGCCGAACTGACACCCGAGGAGGCCGTCCACGTGCTCGGCACCCAGGCGAACGTCTGGACCGAGGTGATGGAGAACCAGGGCCGCGTCGACTACCAGGTGTTCCCGCGGCTCGCCGCCTTCGCCGAGGTGGCCTGGAGCGCGCTGCCCGCCCCCGGTGAGCGGGACTTCGCCGGGTTCGAACAGCGGCTGGCCGCCCACTACCGGCGGCTCGACGCCCTGGGCGTCGCCTACCGGCGGCCCGACGGCCCGCTTCCCTGGCAGCGGCGGCCCGGCATCCTCGGCCGCCCGATCGACGGGCCGCCGCCGCGGCAGTAGCGGCGGGGCGGGGTGATCCGGCCGCAGGGCCGGTGGCCGGATCACCCCGCACGCATCACTCCCGTAAGGGAAAAGCCGGACAAGTCCCGGAATGCCTCCCAAGGGTGGCAACCCGTACACGTCTTCGATCGTCCGTCATGGCCGGTGAACCCGGGTCAAACCGGGTCATCTCCCGGGTGAGGCGGGCGAATGCCTCCTAGCGGACCCCTGCGTTCGGGCCCTGCGAAGATGTGCCAGAGTTGCCACGTCCGCCCTCTCAGCACGTACCGTACGGCCACACGGGCGGGATCAGGTGGGACGGCGGGAAGGGGCAGTCGGTTTGACCACGCACGCACCGCAGGCGGCGCAGGCCGTCACGCTGCCCACGACACTGGACGAGGCCGTGGCGGCGCTCACCGCCCTGCCCGCGGCCGTGCCGGTGGCGGGCGGCACCGATCTGATGACCTCCGTCAACTCCGGGCAGCTCCGGCCCGCGGCCCTGGTCGGCCTCGGCCGGATCAGCGAGATCCGCGGCTGGCAGTACCAGGACGGACACGCCCTGCTCGGCGCCGGACTCACCCACGCCCGGATGGGCCGCCCCGACTTCGCCGCGCTCATCCCCGCGCTCGCCGCCGCCGCCCGCGCGGCCGGACCGCCGCAGATCCGCAACGCGGGCACCCTCGGCGGCAACATCGCCACCGCCGCCCCCACCGGGGACGCGCTGCCGGTGCTGGCCGCCCTGGAGGCCGCGCTGGTCATCGCGGGTCCGGGCGGGGCCCGCCGCGAGGTGCCGGTCTCGCACCTGCTGGCCGGGGTGGAGATGCTCCGCGCGGGCGAGCTGATCGGCTTCGTGCGGGTGCCCCTGCTGCACGCCCCGCAGGTCTTCCTGAAGGCGACCGGCCGCACCGGGCCCGGCCGCGCGATGGCCTCCGTGGCCCTGGTCCTCGACCCCGCCCGGCGCGGGGTGCGCTGTGCCGTCGGCGCCATCGCGCCGATGCCGCTGCGGCCGCTGGACGCCGAGCAGTGGGTGGCCTCGCTCATCGACTGGGACAACGGCCGCGCGATCGTCCCGGAGGCCCTGAGCGCCTTCGGCGAGTACGTCGCCGCCGCCTGCGTCCCCGACCCCGCCCCGGCCGGGGACGGAACCGTGGCGGAACTGTCGCCCGCCGTACTGCACCTGCGGCGCACCGTCGCCGCGCTGGCCCGGCGAGCACTGGGGAGGGCGCTGTCGTGACCGACGACCGGCACGGAGAGGGCATGCCGCAGGGCGGCGGACGCTGGAACCCGCTGCCCCAGGGCGACTACGACGACGGCGCGACCGCCTTCGTCCAGCTTCCCGAGGGCGGCGTCGACGCGCTGATGGCCTCCGCCGACAGCCCGCTCGCCGCGCCGGGCCACGGCTACGTGCCGCCGCAGATAACGGTCGCGCCCGCCACGACCGCCGGTGCCGACCCGGCGGACACCGGGAACTGGGCGCTGCCCTCCGCCCCCGTGGACGGTGCCCAGTGGCACGTCCCGGAGGACCGGGGCGGGGCGCCGGGACAGGAGTACGCCGGGGGACCGGAGTACGCCGTGCGCGGCGACCACGCGGCCACCGGGTACGTCGGCCGGGGCTATCCGGAGCAGCCGCCCGGACGGGAGCACACCGGTCAGGGGCACGGCGTCCAGGAGGGCCCGGAGCCGGTCCACCCCGGGCAGCACGGCCACCCCGGGTACGGCCACCAGGACCCCTACGGGGCGGCCCAGGACCCCTACGGGACGGCTCAGGGCCCCTACGGGACGGCCCAGGGGCACGTCCCGGACGACCGGTTCACCTACCCCCCCGGGACCGACACCGGTCAGTGGGACTTCTCCGGGGCCTCCGGGCAGAGCGCCCCGGCCCCCGGGCACGACGTCACCGGGCAGTGGTCCATCCCCGTCGCCGACGGCGACCTCCCGGACGACTCGGGCGAGTTCGCCGCGTCCGCGCTGGCCGGGCAGTGGGGCGGCAACCCGCCGGACACCCTCCCCGGCGGCGCCCCGGCGCCCTGGGCGGCCCGCACGGCGGAGCCGCTCCCGGCCGAGCCCCTCGCCGACGGTCCGGCCCCGGCCGGACCGCTTCCCGCGGAGCCGTCGGCCGCCGGGCCGGTCGCGGGCGCGCCCGGTTCCGGGGCCGCCCCCGTGGGGGCCGCGCCCGCCGGTCCCCCGGCGGCCGGACCGTTCCCCGGCGAGGGCGCCGACCGGGCCGAGAGTGCCGGCCAGGAGCCGGGGGAGACACCCGGAGGACCCGCCGGGGCGTCCGCCGGGCCGGACACGGACCCGGACCTCGCGTCCGGAGCCGCCGACGAGCCGGTGGAGCCCCCGGCGGCCGGAGCCGCGCCGGAGCCCGACGCCGAGGACGCCGCCGGTCCCGGACACGAGGACGGCACGCCGGACGGCGCCGCCCCCGCGCAGAAGGACGCGCCGCGGGACACTCCGGACGGCACCGGGGAGGACGCGCCCGCGCCGGGCGCCGCCCCCGGGGCCGGACCCGCCGCCCCCGACGGCGCCGCCCCCGGCACGCCCCCCGGGGCCGACGGGGACGACACCACCGGCGCGGACGACACCGTCCCCGACGGGAGCCCGGCGGGCGCCGGGCCCGTGGGGGAGGAGCCCGGACCCGCCCCGGACACGGACCCCGGCCCGGAGCCCGGCTCCGGGTCCGCCCCCGCCGACGCCACCGCCCCCGCCGACGCCACCGCGCCCGGCGACTCCGACGCGCGCCCCGGAGGGGACGCCCCGGGCACCGCCGCGGAGGCACCGCCCGCCACCCCGGCCCCCCTGGGGCCGCAGGACGAACACCCCCTCGCCTCCTACGTGCTGAGCGTCAACGGCACCGACCGCCCCGTCACCGACGCGTGGATCGGGGAGTCGCTGCTCTACGTGCTGCGCGAGCGGCTCGGCCTCGCGGGCGCCAAGGACGGCTGTTCGCAGGGCGAGTGCGGCGCCTGCAACGTGCAGGTCGACGGCCGCCTGGTCGCCTCCTGCCTGGTGCCCGCCGTGACCGCCGCGGGCAGCGAGGTCCGCACCGTCGAGGGCCTGGCCGTCGACGGCAACCCCTCCGACGTGCAGCGGGCGCTCGCCCGGTGCGGGGCGGTGCAGTGCGGCTTCTGCGTGCCCGGCATGGCGATGACCGTGCACAACCTCCTGGAGGGCAATCCCGCCCCCACCGAGCTGGAGACCCGGCAGGCCCTCTGCGGCAACCTGTGCCGCTGCTCCGGCTACCGGGGCGTCCTCCAGGCCGTCAAGGAGGTCGTCGCCGAACGCGGGACGCACTCCGCCGCGCCCGGCGCCGACGGGGACGAAGCCCGCATCCCGCACCAGGCCGGTCCGGGCGCCGGCGGGGTCAACCCGTCCGCCTTCGGCTCCCCGCCCGCCCACGACGAGCGCGCCCGCCCCGAGGGGAGCCACCCGGACGGGCCCGGCCCCGACGGGACCCACGGCGACGGGACCCACGGCGCCGCCCACGACGGGACGTACGACGGCGGGACGTACGACGAGGGCTCCGGGGGCGGCCCGTACGACCACCAGCCCTACGACGAGGGACCGCCCGGCGGCCCGTACGGAGACCGGCCCCACGGCCGGGAGGGAGGCCACGCGTGAGCAACGAAGCCGCCACCGCGGAGGCCGCCGACCAGGCGGAGACCGGCCCCGAGGCGGTCCCGCACGGCCTCGGCACCTCCCTGCCGCCCGCCGACGCCCGCGCCAAGACCGAGGGCACCTTCCCCTACGCCGCCGACCTCTGGGCCGAGGGCCTGCTGTGGGCCGCCGTGCTGCGCTCGCCGCACCCGCACGCCCGCATCGTGTCCATCGACACCCGCCACGCCCGCGAGATGCCCGGCGTCCGCGCGGTCATCACCCACGAGGACGTCCCCGGCAGCCCCGTGCACGGCCGCGGCCGCGCCGACCGCCCGGTGTTCGCCTCCGAGGTCGTGCGCCACCACGGCGAGCCCATCGCCGCCGTCGCCGCCGACCATCCCGACACCGCGCGGATGGCCGCCGCCGCCGTCATCGTCGAGTACGAGCTCCTGGACCCCGTCACCGACCCCGAACTGGCCTTCGAGGCCGAGCCGCTGCACCCCGACGGCAACCTGATCCGGCACATCCCGCTGCGCCACGGCGACCCCGAGGCGGCCGGCGACCTCGTCGTCGAGGGCCTGTACCGCATCGGCCGCCAGGACCCCGCCCCCATCGGCGCCGAGGCCGGACTCGCCGTGCCCCGCCCCGACGGCGGCGTCGAGCTGTACCTGGCCTCCACCGATCCGCACGCCGACCGCGACACCGCCGCGGCCTGCTACGGACTGGCACCCGAACGGGTGAAAATCGTCGTCACCGGGGTGCCCGGCGCCACCGCCGACCGCGAGGACCAGGGCTTCCAGCTCCCGCTCGGCCTGCTGGCCCTGAGGACCGGCTGCCCGGTGAAGCTCACCGCCACGCGCGAGGAGTCCTTCCTCGGCCACGCCCACCGCCACCCCACCCTGCTGCGCTACCGCCACCACGCGGACGCCGAGGGCCGGGTCGTGAAGGTCGAGGCGCAGATCCTCCTGGACGCCGGCGCCTACGCCGACACCTCCTCGGAGGCGCTGGCCGCCGCCGTCTCCTTCGCCTGCGGCCCCTACGCGGTGCCCAACGCCTTCATCGAGGGCTGGGCGGTGCGCACCAACAACCCGCCCTCCGGCCATGTGCGCGGCGAGGGCGCCATGCAGGTCTGCGCCGCCTACGAGGCGCAGATGGACAAGATCGCCAAGAAGCTCGGCCTGGACCCGGCCGAGGTGCGGATGCGCAACGTCATGGCCACCGGCGACGTCCTGCCCACCGGCCAGGCCGTCACCTGCCCGGCCCCCGTCGCCGAACTCCTCTCCGCCGTGCGCGAGTTCCCGCTGCCCGCGCTGCCCAAGGACACCCCCGAGGACGAGTGGCTGCTGCCCGGCGGCCCCGAGGGCGCGGGCGAACCGGGCGCGGTGCGCCGGGGCGTGGGCTACGGCGTCGGCATGGTCCACATGCTCGGCGCGGAGGGCGCCGACGAGGTCTCCACGGCCACCGTCAAGGTCCATGACGGCGTGGCGACCGTGCTGTGCGCTGCGGTGGAGACCGGCCAGGGCTTCACCACCCTGGCCCGCCAGATCGTGCAGGAGACCCTCGGGATCGAGGAGGTGCGCGTCGCTCCCGTCGACACCGATCAGCCCCCGGCCGGGGCGGGCTGCCGGAGCCGCCACACCTGGGTGTCGGGCGGCGCGGTGGAGCGGGCCGCCAAGATGGTCCGCACCCAGCTCCTGCAGCCCCTCGCCCACAAGTTCGGCATGTCCACCGAACTGCTGCAGATCACCGACGGCCGGATCACCTCCTACGACGGCGTGCTCTCCACCACGGTCGCCGAGGCGCTGGACGGCAAGGAGCTGTGGGCCACCGCCCAGTGCCGTCCGCACCCCACCGAGCCGCTGGACGCCTCCGGCCAGGGCGACGCCTTCGTCGGCATGGCCTTCTGCGCCGTCCGCGCCGTCGTCGACGTCGACATCGAGATCGGCTCCGTACGGGTCGTGGAGCTGGCCGTCGCCCAGGACGTCGGCCGGGTGCTCAACCCCGCCCAGCTCGCCGCCCGGATCGAGGCCGGCGTCACCCAGGGCGTCGGCATCGCCCTCACCGAGAACCTCCGCGCCCCCCGCGGACTGGTCCGCCACCCCGACCTGACCGGCTACGCCCTGCCCACCGCCCTGGACGCGCCCGACATCCGCATCGTGCGGCTCGTCGAGGAACGCGACGTGGTCGCCCCGTTCGGCGCGAAGGCGGTCAGCGCCGCGCCGGTGGTGGCCTCCCCGGCCGCCGTCGCCTCCGCCGTGCGGGCCGCCACCGGCCGGTCGGTGAACCGCCTCCCGATCCGCCCGCAGGCCGCGGTGGTGACCGCCTGAGACCGGCGCGGGCCCCGTTGTCAGTGGCGGCCCGTAGTGTCGGGGGCAGTGGGGACGACCACCGGCCGCAGCGCCCGGCGCGCGGCGGCGCTGCGGTCGCGCCCGCCCACGACGGCACGCCACGCACGGGGGAAGCATGAGCACCATCACCTTGGCCGGGGACCGCATCGGCCCCCACGTCACCCACGCGCCCTCGCGGCTCGTGCTGTCCGGCGGGGTGCTGCCGGCCGCGGGCACCCTGCTGAGCTGCGCGGCGCTGGAGCGGGACGGCCTGGTGCGGGTCGCCGACGCGGCCGGCGTCCCCGCCGCCCGGCTCGCGGGCGACCTGGGCGGCCGGCTCGTCGTGGGCGAGCTGCTCCACCACGACGGCGAGGGCGCCGACGCCGTCGTCCTGGACGGGGCGACGGGCGAGGTCTCCACCACGTACTTCCTGCCCGACCGCCCCGATCTGATGGAGCTGGAGCCGTTGGCCCCCTCCCTGCGGGCCCTCGCCGACTTCGCCACCGCCGTGGAGGAACTGGCCTCCCTGCGCGGCCGGTTCGCCTCCTGTGCGGGGCGGTACGGGCCGGAGGTGGCCGCCGAGGCGTCCGGTCTGCTGCTCACCCTGTTCGAGGAGGGCTCGGCGGACGGCGGGCCGGCCCCGCTCTGGCTGATGACGGCCCTGATCCGGCCGCTGGCCCTGGTGGCGGGCCCGGGCGGCCGCTCCGGCCTCACCCTGGACCTGCCGTCCCGCTTCCTGGACGAGGAGTTCGGCGCGGGGGAGACCGTCCGCTTCGAGGACGTCGACTTCCCGGCCGCGCTGGCCCACGAGCCGAGCCGCCGCTTCCTGCGGGAGGTGGGGCTCCCCGAGGACGGGGTGTGGTTCTCCCTCAACACGGAGACCCCGCTGCCCACCCTCGCGGAGTACGGCGCCGACGACCCCGCGGCCGGCCCGCCGCCGCCGGGCGCCGACCGGCTGATCCGCCTCGGGTACCTGATCGAGGACACCGGCCTGGTCGTCGACGGCGCCACGGGCGCGGTGCTGTCCTGGAGCGAGGCGGAGGGCGTGCTGCGCCCCCTCAACGCCGACCTGTCCACGCTGGCGTTCACCCTGTGGCTGATCCACCGCGAGCGGGCGCTCGACGAGGAGCACGAACTGTCGGACGCCTACGAGCAGTTGGCCGACACCATGATCCGCACCCTCGCCGCGGTCGACCCGGTCGCCTGCGATCCGGCCGCCCGCACCGTCCCCGGCGACGACGGCCTGCGCTACTGGCCGGGCGTCTTCGAGGACTACGCGGGCGCGGGACTCTGCGCCTGACGCCGGCCCGGGCGCGTGCCCTGCCCGACCCGCCCCACCGCTCCGTGCCGGTCCGTGCCGGTCCGTGACGCGAGGGCAACACCCCGGTGAAACAAGGCGGTTACGGTACGGGGATGACTCTCCTCAGTTCCGACACGCTGCCGACCGTGGCTCTGGGGTCCCTCGGTGTCGCGACCGCCTCGCTCGTCACCGCCTTCACCGCCTACCGCGCCGGCGGTCCGAGGACCGGCTTCCGGTGCCACCTCGTCAGGTACGGGACGGGGGAGTACGCGCTCCGCCTCGTCGCGTCGAACAGGGGGCGGGCGCCGGTCACGGTCGACGTGCGCCAACTCGACGTCTCCTGGCAGTACGACGACCGCCCCTGGCGGGACACGCACCGCACCCTCCGGCCGGAGTTCCCCGCTGTGTTCCCCTTCCGGCTGGAGGGGAACACACGGGTGGAATGGTCCTGCCCGGCGACGGAGCTGATGACGGAGGCGGTCGGCCACATCCCCAACACCTGGCGCCTCCACGTCAGGACCGGCCACCGCGAGCGCAGGGTGCGCGTCTCACGGACCATCACACTGGTGGACCGGACCGTGGCGACCCCCTTGCGATAGCCGCCGCCGATCCGGAGACCCGGGAGGGGGCGCCGCTCCCCCAGGGACGGAGCGGCCCGCTCCCCCCAACGCGGGGGAGCGGGCCGACGGAGGCCATGGCGGGATTCGAACCCACGTAACTCGCTTTGCAGGCGAGCCCCTGAACCACTCGGGCACACGGCCGTGTTCCCGGATCCTTCGGCGTCCGCCGCGAACCCGGTGATACGACCGTAGGCCCGGCCGGGGCGGGTGCTCAAGGAATCCGGGGGCGCCGCAACACGACTGCCATGTGCCGTTCATGAACGGTCCGGAGGGACCGGGCTGACGGGTGTGCCGAGGGCCCTGGGAGGTGGCCGGGGCATGAGGCGCCGGTGGGGAGCGTCCACCCGGCCGCGACGGGGCACGGGCGGCGGAGCGCGGTGGACGCGGGGTGGCCACCCCGCGGAGGTGGCGGGCGTGGCGGGTACGGGCGTGGTGGCGCGGACCGGAGGAGGCGCGCGACGGACACGGGGCGGCCGAACCGGCGTCCGGCGGACACGGGGTGGTCGAGCCCCCGGAGGTGGCGGGCGTGACAGGCACGGGTGTGGTGGCGAGGACCCGGAGGGGTCACGCGGAGCCGAGGTGCACGCGGACCGGGGGGAGGGCACGCCGGGTGGGGGGAGACGGACGGCGGGGACGGACGGAGGAAGGAGCGCGGGGCCGGCGGGGCGGACCTGAAAGGGTGCGGGGCGGGCGGGAGCGCGGGGCGGGCGGGGACGGACGGAGGAAGGGGCGCGGGGCGGGCGGAGGCGGACGGAGAAAGGGGCGCGGGGCGGGCGGGGGCGGCGGGGGCGGGGGATGCTGCCGGGAGGGTCGTGGGGGCGGCTGGAGGCGTAGGACCATGGTCCGGGTCCGGTACCGCCTCCCGACAGGTGTCACCCCGCATCGTGCCCCTTACGCTGACGGCCATGAGTGTCCCTGAGCCGCACGACACCGATGTCGCCGTCACCCCCGGCACCGCGCCGCCCCCGCTGCCCCCCGTCCCGCCGACCGGGACGGACGGGAGCGCCGACGGCGTGCTCGGGCGCGCCCACCGGGCGCTGAGCATCGGCATCGTCTCCGTCGTCCTCCTCATCGCCTTCGAGGCGACGGCCGTGGGAACGGCGATGCCGGTGGCCGCGCGGGAGCTGGACGGGGTGTCGCTGTACGCGTTCGCCTTCTCCGGGTACTTCACGACCAGCCTGTTCGGCATGGTGCTCTCCGGGCAGTGGTCGGACCGCCGGGGCCCGCTGGCCCCGCTGACCGGCGGCATCGCCGCCTTCGCGGCCGGGCTGGTGCTGTCCGGGACGGCCGCCGCGATGTGGCCGTTCATCCTCGGCCGGGCCGTGCAGGGCTTCGGCGGCGGGCTGGTGATCGTCGCCCTCTACGTGGTCGTCGGCCGGGCCTACCCCGAGCGGCTGCGGCCCGCGATCATGGCCGCGTTCGCGGCGTCCTGGGTCGTCCCCTCCGTCGTCGGTCCGCTCGCCTCGGGCGCGGTCACCGAGCACCTCGGCTGGCGCTGGGTGTTCCTCGGGATCCCGGTGCTGGTGGTGTTCCCGCTGGCCCTCGCCCTGCCGCAGATCCGCAGCCGCGCGGCGGGTCCCGTGGGCGGCCCGGACGGGAGGGCGGCGCCGCCCTCCTTCGACCGCCGCCGGATCCGGCTGGCGCTCGCCATCTCGCTCGGCGCGGGCCTCCTCCAGTACGCCGCGCAGGACCTGCGCTGGATCTCCCTGCTGCCCGGCGCGGCGGGTCTCGCCCTGCTGGTGCCGGCCGTCCTCGGACTGCTGCCGCGCGGCACCTACCGGGCGGCGCGGGGGCTGCCCGCCGTGGTGCTGCTGCGCGGTGTGGCCGCGGGTTCGTTCATCGCGGCCGAGTCCTTCGTGCCGCTGATGCTGGTCACCCAGCGGGGGCTCAGCCCGACCCTCGCCGGGCTCTCCCTGGCGGCGGGCGGCGCGACCTGGGCCGCGGGCTCCTGGGTGCAGTCCCGGCCCCGGCTGGAGCACCACCGGGAGCGGCTGATGGCCGTCGGCATGGTGCTGGTCGCGGCGTCGATCGCGGTCGCGCCCAGCGTGCTGATCGACTCGGTGCCGGTCTGGACGGTGGCCGTGGCCTGGGGCTTCGGCTGCGCGGGCATGGGCCTCGTGATCTCCTCCACCAGCGTGCTGCTGCTCAAGCTGTCCGCGCCCGAGGAGGCCGGCAGCAACTCCGCCGCGCTCCAGATCTCCGACGGCCTGTCCAACGTCGTCCTGCTGGCCGCGGGCGGCGCCGCCTTCGCCGCCCTCGGCGGCGGCGCGGTCACCCACACGGCCACCGCCGCCACCGCCTCCCACCCGGCCGCCTTCGCGGTGGTGTTCCTGCCGATGGCCGCGGTGGCCCTGGCGGGCGCCTGGGTCGCCACCCGCGTCCGGGCGGCGGCCGACTGAGCGACGCCGAGCGACGCCCGGCGGAGGCGCCCGGCGGAGGTGTCCGCCAGAGGCGTCCGGGAGCGGCGTCCGGGAGCGGTGGCCGGGGGAGCGGAGCCCGGGGCCGGGCGGCCCGCCCGGCGAGCCCCCGGCCCGCCCGGTCCACCCCTCCGGCCCGTCCGGTCCACTCCCTCCACCCGGGTCCGGCCCCGCCGCGGGCGCGTGCCCCGCGGCGGGACCGGGCCGGGGGCGTGTGACGTCGGTCCCACCCCGCGGGGGCGCGGCGGGGCCCGGGCGGTGGCGGGGGCGGGGCGCCGGTAGGGTGGCCCGGTTGTCATACGTGGCCGAGCCGTTCCAACCCCATCGGAGACCGTGACTACCACCGCCAGCCCCAGCGCCTCCCACCACCTGTCCCCGGCCTTCCCGGGCCGTGCCCCCTGGGGCACCGCCGGTAAGCTGCGGGCCTGGCAGCAGGGGGCGATGGAGAAGTACCTCCAGGAGCAGCCCCGGGACTTCCTGGCCGTCGCCACCCCCGGGGCCGGCAAGACCACCTTCGCCCTGACCCTGGCCTCCTGGCTGCTGCACCACCACGTCGTGCAGCAGGTGACCGTCGTCGCCCCGACCGAGCACCTGAAGAAGCAGTGGGCAGAGGCCGCCTCCCGGATAGGGATCCGGCTCGACCCCGAGTACAGCGCCGGGCCGCTCGGCCGCGACTACCACGGCGTCGCCGTCACCTACGCCGGTGTCGGGGTGCGGCCCATGCTGCACCGCAACCGCTCCGAGCAGCGCAAGACCCTCGTGATCCTCGACGAGATCCACCACGCCGGTGACTCCAAGTCCTGGGGGGAGGCATGCCTGGAGGCGTTCGAGCCGGCCACCCGGCGGCTCGCGCTGACCGGCACCCCGTTCCGCTCCGACACCAACCCCATCCCCTTCGTCGCGTACGAGGAGGGGAACGACGGCATCCGCCGCTCCGCCGCCGACTACACCTACGGCTACGGCTCCGCGCTCGCCGACGGCGTCGTGCGCCCCGTCATCTTCATGAGCTACAGCGGCAACATGCGCTGGCGCACCAAGGCCGGCGACGAGATCGCCGCCAGGCTCGGCGAGCCGATGACCAAGGACGCCGTCAGCCAGGCCTGGCGCACCGCCCTGGACGCGCGCGGCGAGTGGATGCCGGCCGTGCTGCGCGCCGCCGACCAGCGGCTCACCGAGGTCCGCAAGGCCATCCCGGACGCCGGGGCCCTGGTCATCGCCACCGACCAGGACTCCGCCCGCGCCTACGCCAAGCTGATCCGCGAGATCACCGGTGACGGCCCCACCGTCGTCCTCTCCGACGACACCGGCGCCTCGCAGCGCATCGACGACTTCAGCGGCGGCACCGACCGGTGGATGGTCGCGGTGCGGATGGTGTCCGAGGGCGTCGACGTGCCCCGCCTCGCGGTCGGGGTGTACGCGACGACGATCTCGACGCCGCTGTTCTTCGCCCAGGCCGTGGGGCGCTTCGTGCGGTCCCGGCGGCGCGGCGAGACCGCCTCCGTGTTCCTGCCGACCGTGCCCGACCTGCTCACCTTCGCCAACGAGATGGAGCGCGAGCGCGACCACGTCCTCGACCGGCCGAAGAAGGGCGGCGAGGAGGACCCGTACGCCGAGTCCGAGCAGGAGATGGCCGAGGCCAACCGGGAGCAGGACGAGGACACCGGCGACCAGGACATGCTGCCCTTCGAGGCGCTGGAGTCCGACGCCGTCTTCGACCGGGTCATGTACAACGGGGCCGAGTTCGGCATGCAGGCCCACCCCGGCAGCGAGGAGGAGCAGGACTACCTCGGCATCCCCGGGCTGCTGGAGCCCGACCAGGTGCAGCTCCTGCTCCAGAAGCGGCAGGCCCGGCAGATCGCGCACAGCCGCAAGCGGCCCGACGACGAGGCCGATCTGCTCGAACTGCCCGCCGAGCGGCGCCCGGTCGTCTCGCACAAGGAGATGATGGAGCTGCGCAAGCAGCTCAACACCATGGTGGGTGCCTACGTCCACCAGAGCGGCAAGCCGCACGGCGTGATCCACACCGAGCTGCGCCGGGTGTGCGGCGGTCCGCCGAGCGCCGAGGCAACCGCCGGGCAACTGCGCCAGCGCATCGCCAAGGTGCAGGAGTGGGCTACGCGAATGAAGTGAGGCGCGGGGCGTGCGCGCACCACCGTTTCCCTTTCGTTACCGGGGCAAACAGGGGCAGTTCATATCCGTTGGTGACCGGATTCTGGACGGAGACTTCCGCTGAGCGGAGCGGCTCGCTACTGTCCCGCTACGCACACGCCCCGTGGCAGCGCTGCCGCGGAGCGCAGCCGTGAAGCGACTGGGCCCGGGGCAATGCCGGGCCGTCTGCCGATCGGCGGCCTCTCGAGCGCGTCGCTGACGGGACTCGGTGACGCATCCGCCGCGCGAGGGCCGCCGACCTCACCACTAAGGAGTGGGCGTCGTGACCGCGGAGACCTCTCAGACGCTCGACCGGGGACTGCGGGTCCTCAAACTGCTGGCCGATACGGACCACGGGCTGACCGTCACCGAGCTATCCCAGAAACTGGGCGTCAACCGGACCGTTGTGTACCGGTTGCTCGCCACACTTGAGCAGCACGCACTCGTCCGCCGTGATCTGGGCGGACGCGCCCGGGTCGGGCTCGGGGTACTGGGCCTGGGCCGCCAGGTGCATCCCCTGGTGCGCGAGGCGGCCATGCCCGCCCTGCGCTCCCTCGCCGAGGACATCGGGGCGACGGCCCATCTGACCCTGGTGGACGGCGCCGAGGCGCTGGCCGTGGCGGTGGTCGAGCCGACCTGGACGGACTACCACGTGGCGTACCGTGCGGGGTTCCGGCATCCGCTGGAGCGGGGGGCCGCCGGCAAGGCGATCCTGTCCGCCCGGCAGCGGCCGGTCCTCGGCCCCGGTGATCCCGGATACACCCTGACGCAGGGCGAGTTGGAGGCCGGGGCCTGCGGGGCGGCGGCACCGCTGCTCGGGGTGACGGGCGTGGAGGGCAGCGTGGGTGTGGTGATGCTGTCCGAGGTGGTGCCGGAACGGGTGGGCAACCGGGTGATGGACGCGGCCCGGGAGGTGGCCGAAGCGCTGAGGTGAGGCGGGTGTCCGCCGTGACCGGAGGGTCGCGGCGGGGTCCGGCCGGGCGGTGGCCCGGCACCGGGGGGCGCGTACCGGCGGGTTGCGCGGCCCCGGTGTCCGGGGCGTCCGTGCCCGGCGGCCCCGCCGCCCATTCCGTCGCGCCGGACGCCGCCTCCTCCGTCGTGCCGGAGGGGGACACCCCGTAGGCTCCCTACGGCCCCTACGGCCCCTACGGCCCCTACGGCCCCTACGGCCCCTACGGCCCCTACGGCCCCCACGGCCCCCACGGGAGGCCCGAGCGTCCGGTCAGGTACACCCACGGGGCCATCCACGGATCACGCACGGGCCGTCCTCGGGGAGCCCCCGGGAAGGGGCGGGCCCGGTGGCGCGGTGCCCGTGCGCCGGGTGGGGCGGCGGGGGCGGGTTAGATTTGCCGGATGCTCTCTCGTCTCACGCGTTCCCGGGCCCTGGCCGTCTGCGCCCTTCCCGTGGCGGGCCTGCTGGCCACCGCCGTGTTCGCGCCGTTGCCGTTCTCGCTGGCGCAGCCCGGGATGACGGCCGACGTGCTCGGCAGTCACCAGGGCACCCCGGTCATCAGCGTCAGCGGCGCGCCGGTCCGCACGACGACCGGGCAGTTGCGGATGACGACGATCGAGGCGACCGGCCCCGACGCGGACGTCTCGCTCGGCGACGTGGTCGACGGCTGGTTCGCCACCGACCGCGCCGTGATGCCCCGTGCCGCGGTCTATCCGGAGGGCGGGAACGTCAAGGAGATCGAGCGGTACAACGAGAAGCAGATGCGGCAGTCCCAGGACGCGGCGACCACGGCCGCCCTGGCCCTGCTCGGCCTCGACCCGGCCGACGTCCGGGTCACCCTGAGGCTCGCGGACGTCGGCGGACCCAGCGCGGGGCTGCTGTTCGCCCTCGGGGTCGTCGACAAGCTGGACGGCGACGGCAGCGGCGGCGACCTCACCGGCGGCCGGACCATCGCCGGCACCGGCACCATCACGCCCGGCGGCGAGGTCGGTGCCGTCGGCGGCGTCCCGCTGAAGACGCAGGCCGCCCGGCGGGACGGGGCGACGGTGTTCCTGGTGCCGGAGGCGGAGTGCTCCGAGGCGCGGGCCGAACTGCCGGACGGGCTGCGGCTGATTCCGGTCACCACCCTCAAGGGCACCGTCGACGCGCTCCGGGCCCTTGCCACCGGCAGGGGCGAGGTCCCGGCCTGCTGACCGGCCGCACGGACGCCCGCCCGGTCAGCCCGCCTTCACGAAGCCCTTCTCCTTCATCCAGTCCAGCGCCACCTGGTGCGGGTCCTGCCCGTCGACGTCCACCTTGGCGTTGAGGCTCTGCGCCACGTCGTTGTCGAGCGCCCTGGTGACCGGGTCCAGGACGGAGGCGATGGCCGGCCACTTCTCCAGCGTGGCGGTGCGGACCATGGGCGCCGCGTTGTAGTTGGGGAAGAAGTTTCGGTCGTCCTTCATCACCACCAGGTCCATGGACTTGATCCGGCCGTCGGTGGTGTACACCTCGCCGAAGGTGCAGACGCCCTTCGCGGTCTGGGTGTAGATGATCCCGGTGTCCATCTGGGTGATGTTCCGCGCCGGCACGTGCATGCCGTACGCCTTCTCCATGCCCGGCAGCCCGTCCGCGCGGTTGGCGAACTCCCCCTCCACGCACAGCGTCACCGCGCCCGGGTCGCGCTTGGACAGCGCGGCGACCTCGGACAGCGTGTTCGTGCCGTACTCCGCGTGGTGGGCGCGGTTGGTGGCCAGGGCGTAGGTGTTGTTCAGCGAGGACGGCGCGAGCCAGGTGATGCCGTGCCGCAGGTCCTGGTCGTGCACCGCCTGCCACTGCTCGCGCGGGTCGGGGATCGGCTTGTTGTGGCCGAGGTAGGTGATCCAGGCGGTGCCGGTGTACTCGTAGGCGGCGTCGGCGTCGCCGTTCTCGACGGCGGCGCGGGTGCCCACCGAGCCCTGGATGCCGGTGCGGTCCAGCACGTCCGCCCCGGCCGCCTGGAAGGCGATGCCCATGACGGCGCCGAGGACGAGCTGCTCGGTGAACTCCTTGGAGGTGACCGTGAGATCGGCGCCCTCCAGCGGTCTGCCCCGGCCGATCGTGCCGGGCTCCACGTTGTCGACCATGGGGGAGCCGCTGGTCAGGCCGCAGCCCGAGGCCGCCGCCAGTAGCGAGCAGACCAGTACCGAGCCCGCCAGCACCGGCCCGGCCGGCAGCGCGCGGGCCCGCCGCCGCAGCCCCGCCCGTGCCCCGGCGGCCGTGCGCGACCGTGCCGCGGCGCCCGTCCGGACCCCGGGGCGCCCCGGCGCCCGTGCGGGCCGCGGCCCCCGCCCCGTACGGCCCCGGCGTGCCGCTCCGCCCGGTTCCCCCCGGCCCGGTTCCACTCGGTCCGGTTCCCCCCGGTCCGGTTCCGCCCGGTCCGTCTCCGCTCCGCCCGGCTCCGTCCGGTCCGGCTCCGGCACCTCCCGGTTCACGGCGCCACCTCCAGCCCGCGCGGCCGCAGCAGCACCTCGGCCAGCGAGGCCAGCCAGTCGACGAGGAGGGCCAGGGTGACGGTCAGGATCGAGCCCAGCACCAGCACCGGCATCCGCTGGCTGGTGATCCCGGTGGTGATCAGCACTCCCAGGCCGCCGCCCCCGCCGAAGGTCGCCAGGGTCGCCGTGCCCACGTTGAGGACCAGGGCGGTGCGCACCCCGGCGAGGATCAGCGGCACCGCCAGCGGCAGTTCGACCCGGGTGAGCACGCCCAGCGGGGACATGCCGATGCCGCGGGCGGCCTCCAGCAGCGTCGGGTCGTTGGCCCGCAGACCGGCGATGGTGTTGGAGAGCACCGGCAGGATGGCGTAGACGATGATGCCGATCAGCGCGGACCGGCGGCCGATGCCCAGCCAGATCACCAGCAGGGCCAGCAGGCCGATCGCCGGGGTGGCCTGGCCCATGTTGGCGAACGCCATCGCCACCGGGGTGGCCCGGCGGAAGGCGGCCCGGGTGAGCAGGATGCCCAGCGGGATCGCGATGACCAGCACGAAGAAGGTGGAGATCACCGTGAGCTGGACGTGCTGCCAGAGGGCCTTGGTGACCTGGCCGTCGGAGAGGGCGTTGCGGCTCAGCGCGTCCAGGTCGGCCCGGCGGAACCACAGCCAGGTGGCCAGCAGCATCGCGATCAGCACGGTGGGCAGCACCGTCAGCTTCTGCCAGGTGAGCCGGGGCCGGGCCGGGGACGGCGGGCGGGTCGCGCCCCCCGCGGCGCCTCCCGCCGCGCCCCCGGCCCCGTCGTCGGTGGCGCCTCCCGCCCCGTCGTCGCGGAGGGCGAGCCCCCCGGTGCCGGGCTCCTCCCCGGGGGGCGGGCCGGAAGAGGGGCCGGAAGCGGTGCTCACGCCCTGCTCCCCTCCTCGCCGAGACCCTCCTGCTCGGCGTGGGTGCGGTCGGACCGGACCTCCTCCAGGTCGTGCTGGTGCTCCAGCGCGTCCAGCCGGTCGGCCTCCAGCAGTTCGTGCACGGAGTTCATCAGCGTCTCCATGTCGACGACGCCGGTGTACTCCCCGCGCCGCCCGGTGACCGCGACCCGCCCCGTGTTGTCCGTCAGCACCGCCTCCAGCGCGTCCCGCAGGGTCGCGTCCCGGGTCACCGTGTCGCTCACCAGGGTCCCGGCGCGGGCCAGGGAGCCCTTGGCCCGCATCAGGTCGCCGCGCCGCAGCCACTTGTAGGGGCGGCCCCGCCGGTCCAGGAGCAGGATCTCGTTGGTGCCGGCGTCCCGCAGCCGGTCGATGATGTGCTGGAGCGGCTCGTCCACCGTCACCGTCGGGCAGTCGGTGATCCCCACGTCCCGCACCCGGGTCAGGTTCAGCCGCTTCAGGGCCGCCCCGGCGCCGACGAAACCGGAGACGAAGTCGTCCGCCGGATTGGTCAGGATCGCCTCCGGGGTGTCGAACTGGGCGATGTGGGAGCGCTCGCGCAGCACGGCGATCCGGTCGCCCAGCTTGATCGCCTCGTCGAAGTCGTGGGTGACGAAGACGATGGTCTTGTGCAGCTCGTGCTGGAGCCGGATCAGCTCGTCCTGGAGGTGGTCGCGGGTGATCGGGTCGACGGCGCCGAACGGCTCGTCCATCAGCAGCACCGGCGGGTCGGCGGCCAGCGCCCGCGCCACGCCCACCCGCTGCTGCTGGCCGCCGGAGAGCTGGCGCGGATAGCGGTCGTGGAACTCGGCCGGGTCCAGCCCGACGAGATCGAGCATCTCCTCCACCCGCGCCCCGGTCCGGCTCTTGGACCAGCCGGTCATCCGGGGCACCAGGGCGATGTTCTGGGCGACGGTCATGTGCGGGAACAGCCCGGAGGACTGGATGGCGTAGCCGACCTGGCGGCGCAGCCGCACCGGGTCCATGTCGGTGACGTCCTCGCCGTTGATGCGGATGCGTCCGCCGCTCGGCTCGATCAGCCGGTTGATCATCTTCAGGGTGGTGGACTTCCCGCAGCCCGAGGGGCCGACGAGGATGACCGTCTCCCCGGCCCTGATCTCCATCGACACGTTGTCCACGGCCGGCTGGGGGCTGCCCGGGTAGTGCTTGGTCAGCCCCTCCAGCTCGATGGTGGCGCCGGTGGTGCCCGCCGCCCCGTCCGGTCCGGCCGCGGGGGCCTCGGACAGGGTGCCGCTGGTGTCAGACACGGATCCCCCTGGGAATGGTCAGCCGCCCCAGCAGGACGTAGGCGGCGTCGAACAGCAGCGCCAGGACGATGATCCCGAGCGTGCCCGCGAGCACCTGGTTGAGCGCGTTCCTGCTGCCCAGCGAGGAGATGCCGCGGAAGATCTCGTTGCCGAGGCCGGGCCCGGAGGCGAACGCGGCGATGGCGGCGATGCCCATCAGCATCTGCGTGGAGACGCGGATGCCGGTCAGGACCGGCGGCCAGGCCAGCGGCAGCTCCACCCGCAGCAGCCGGGCCGTGCGGGACATGCCGATGCCCTTGGCCGCGTCCACCAGGGCCGGGTCGACGCCGCGCAGCCCGACGATCGTGTTGCGCACGATCGGCAGCAGCCCGTACAGGGTCAGCGCCGTGACCGTCGGCGGCACCCCCAGCCCGACGATCGGGATGAGCAGGCCGATCATGGCCAGCGAGGGGATGGTCAGCACCGCCGAGGTGGTCAGCGTCGCCAGGTTCCCCGCCCACGGGCTGCGGTAGGTGGCGACGCCGATCAGCACGCCCAGCAGGGTGGCCGCCACCATGCACTGGAGGACGGCGCTGGCGTGCTGGTAGGCGTCGGTGAGCAACTGCTGGTGGCGGCTGCCCAGGAACTCCCAGAAGTCCACTCCGCTCACCTCCGGGATCGGGCGCTCTCACTCAGGGCGTTGGTCGTGGTCCCGGGCCGCCTGCTCCACCAGGGGTATGACCCGCAGCGGGACGGGGTTCTCCATGACGATCGTCGTGGAGGCCCGGACGATGCCATCAAAACCGACGACCAGGTCGATCACCCGCTGGAGATCGGCGTTGGAGCGGGCCACCAGGCGGCACAGCATGTCCCCGCTGCCGGTCGTGGTGTGCAGCTCCAGCACCTCCGGGACGTGCACCAAGTGCGCCCGTACGTCGGCCCCTTGGCCCTGCCGGATCTCCAGTGTCGCGAAGGCGGTGACCGGGTAGCCGAGCGCCGCCGGATCGACCTGGGGACCGAAGCCGCGGATGACTCCGTTCGACTGAAGCCGGTCCAGCCGGGCCTGGGCGGTGCCCCGCGCCACCCCCAGCCGCCGGGACATCTCCAGCACCCCGATCCGGGGCTCCCGCGCGAGCAGGGCGATGATCCGCCCGTCCAGATGATCGATCACCATGAATGTGCCCCTCCGGCTGGTCATCCTGTACAGATCGCCCGGTGCGACCGAGGTCGTGTTGGGCAGATTGCCCAATGGAAACAGAAACTATTGCGCACCTTGCCGACGCGGGAGATTCTGCGGCTATGACGCAGACCACAGACCACACCCCCGACACCGCTCGGCAGGCCGACCCCTTCCCGGTGAAGGGAATGGACGCGGTCGTCTTCGCCGTGGGCAACGCCAAGCAGGCGGCGCACTACTACTCCACGGCCTTCGGCATGCAGCTCGTGGCCTACGCCGGACCCGAGAACGGCAGCCGGGAGACCGCGAGCTACGTCCTGGAGAACGGCTCCGCCCGCTTCGTGCTCACCTCGGTGATCAAGGCCACCAGCGACTGGGGCCGCTTCCTGGAGCGCCACGTGGCCGAGCACGGCGACGGCGTCGTCGACCTGGCCATCGAGGTCCCGGACGCCCGCGCGGCCTTCGCCTACGCCGTCGAGCACGGCGCCCGCCCCGTGACCGAGCCGTACGAGGTCAAGGACGAGCACGGCACCGTCGTCCTCGCCGCCATCGCCACCTACGGCGAGACCCGGCACACCCTGGTCGAGCGGAGCGGCTACGACGGCCCCTACCTGCCCGGCTACGTCACCGCCGAGCCCCTGGTCGCGCCGCCCGCGCAGCGCACCTTCCAGGCGGTCGACCACTGCGTCGGCAACGTGGAACTCGGCCGCATGAACGAGTGGGTCGGCTTCTACAACAAGGTCATGGGCTTCACGAACATGAAGGAGTTCGTGGGCGACGACATCGCGACCGAGTACAGCGCGCTGATGTCCAAGGTCGTCGCGGACGGCACGCTCAAGGTCAAGTTCCCGATCAACGAGCCCGCCATCGCCAAGAAGAAGTCCCAGATCGACGAGTACCTGGAGTTCTACGGCGGCGCCGGCGTCCAGCACATCGCGCTGAACACCAACGACATCGTGGAGACCGTGCGCACGATGAGGGCGAACGGCGTGCGGTTCCTCGACACCCCGGACTCGTACTACGACACGCTCGGCGAGTGGGTCGGCGACACCCGGGTGCCGGTCGACACGCTGCGCGAGCTGAAGATCCTCGCCGACCGCGACGAGGACGGCTACCTGCTCCAGATCTTCACCAAGCCGGTCCAGGACCGTCCGACCGTCTTCTTCGAGATCATCGAGCGGCACGGCTCCATGGGCTTCGGCAAGGGCAACTTCAAGGCCCTCTTCGAGGCCATCGAGCGTGAGCAGGAGAAGCGCGGCAACCTCTGAGCCATCCCCCACGGGCTCTCCCGTCCCGTCCGGGCCCCAACCCGGCACGACCCCGACGGGAGGCCCCGGGTCCGCGCACCCGGACCCCTCCGGGTCCCGCGTACGGACCCCCAGGGCTCCCCGCGCCCGGGACACCCCCGGGTCCGCGGGGAGCGCCCGCGCCCCCCGCCCGCCCCCGGTCACCTCCGGCCCGCCCCCGGTCACCCCTGGCCCGTTCCCGGTCACCCCCGGCCCCGACGGTTCCGGGCCTCCGTCCTGCCCGCTTCCCGGTTCCGCAGGGCACCCGCGCCGGTCCGGCTCCCGGTCCCGCCCGGCTTCCCACGGCGTCCGCCCGGACTTCCCGGCCCGCCCCGGACGCGGCCCCGGCCCCGCCCCGGCACCACGCGGCCCCGCCCCCGTGTCCGCACCCCGGCCCCACGGGGTTCGACCCGGCCCCACGGGGTTCCGGCCCGTCCGCGCTCCGGCCCGGACGGAACCCGGCGCACCCCTAGAACGCCGGTGGCGTCCCCATCGGGGGCTCGCCCAGTTCCGCCAGGGACCGCCGGGCCCGCGGCGCCAGCAGCGGGGAGAAGTACGGGTTGATCGTCAGCGCCTCGCGCAGATGCCGCCGCGCGGGCCCCGGCCGCCCCAGCGCCCGCTCCACCTCGCCCCGGTGGAAGGCGTACGGCGCGCTGCGCACCCCGCCGCCCCCGCCCTCCGTCGCCGCCGTCGCGTACGGCAGCGCCTCCTCGTCCCGCCCGGCCCGGTGCAGCGCCCAGCCCAGCGCGTCCGCCACCGCCGTGCCGGCCTGCCGCTCCCACTCCGCCGTCAGCAGCCGCACGGCCGCCTCCGGATCACCGTGGTCCGCCTCGAACACCCCCAGCACCAGCGCCCCGTCGGCGCCGGCCGCCTCCGCCGCCCGCACCCGCTCGCGCACCAGGCCGTACTGCGCCCGCGCCGCACCGGCCATCCCCAGCGACTCGTACAACTCGCCCAGTTCCAGGGCGGTCAGCGGGCAGGGATGCTCCTCCAGCGCCGCCCGGTACGCCGCCAGGGCCTCCGTCGTCCGGCCCAGCGCCGCCAGCGCCCCGCCCAGGCCGGCCCGCGCCGCCCGCCGGCCGGGATCGGCACGCAGGGACTCCCGGAAGAACCCGAGCGCGCCCTCCCGGTCACCGCGCTCGAACGCCAGCCGCCCGGCCTGCTCCAGGTGCGCCGCCCGCTCGGCCGGCTCCGACGCCCCCGCGACCGCGTCGGAGATCTGCGCCGCCGCGTCCTCCCGCCGGCCCCGGTCGCGGTAGACCGCCGCCGCGCGGGCCCGGACCGCCGGGGCCCCGGGGCGCAGCCGCAGCAGCGCGTCCAGTGCCCTGCCCACGGCCTCGTGGTCGCCCAGCCCGGTGTAGGCGTCGATCAGCACCGCGTGCGCCGTCCACCGTCCCGGCGCCGTCTCCCGGGCCCGCTCGCCCCACTCCCGGGCCGCCACGAAGTCCCGCCGCAGCGCCGCCAGCGCCGCCATCCCCTCCAGGGCCGCCGGTTCGCGCCCCGACCCGGTCCGCAGGGCCGTGCGCAGCGCCCGTTCGGCCTCGGGGCAGTCCTCCGCGTCGGCGGTCCGCCGGGCCCGCTCCGTGTACGCCGCCCCCAGCACCGCCCAGGCCGCCGCGTCCCCCGGATGTGCCCGCACCCGCGCCGAGCGGTCCTCGATCAGCGCCGCCAGGCCCGCCGCCGACGCGGGCAGCCCGCCCGTGACCGCGCGGCGCGCCTGGGCCACCGGGCCCGCCGCGGGCGGCGGAGCGGGCCGCGGTGCCCGGGACAGCGGCATCAGCGCCCCGCCCAGCACGGCGCACCCGGCGGCGCAGGCGACCAGGGCCCGGCGCCCGCGGTGACCGGACCGCCTCCGTCGGCTCTCCATGGCGCACACTGTGCGCCAGTACGACGAACGCGCCGGGCAGGTGAAGGGCGCCGTACGCGGGGTTCACACCGATGGCCCCGGGTGCCACGCTGTGATCATGAGCCGTATCGAAGCGCCCCGCGACGACGACGGCGCGGCGGACGACCGCGCGGACACCGGCCCGCTCGTCGGCCGGCTGCGGGCCGGACTGCCCCGCGACGCCGTCCTCACCGACCCCGACGTCCTCGCCTCCTACGCCCATGACATGGCGAGCTTCTGCCCGGCCGGAGCGCCCGCCGCCGTCGTCCTGCCGCGCACCGTGGAGCAGGTCCAGCACGTGATGCGCACGGCCACCGCCCTGCGCGTCCCGGTCGTCCCGCAGGGCGCCCGCACCGGCCTGTCCGGCGCCGCCAACGCCACCGACGGCTGCGTCGTGCTGTCCCTCGTCCGGATGGACCGCATCCTGGAGATCAGCCCCGTCGACCGGATCGCCGTCGTCGAACCGGGCGTCGTCAACGCCGCCCTCTCCCGCGCCGTGGGCGAGCACGGCCTGCACTATCCGCCGGACCCCTCCAGCTGGGAGAGCTGCACCATCGGCGGCAACATCGGCACCGCCTCCGGCGGCCTGTGCTGCGTCAAGTACGGGGTGACCGCCGAGTACGTCCTCGGCCTCGACGTCGTCCTCGCCGACGGCCGCCTGATGTCCACCGGCCGCCGCACCGCCAAGGGAGTCGCCGGGTACGACATGACCCGGCTGTTCGTCGGCTCCGAGGGCACCCTCGGCATCGTCGTGCGGGCCGTGCTCGCCCTGCGGCCCGCGCCGCCGCGGCAGTTGGTGCTGGCCGCCGAGTTCGCCTCCGCTGCCGCCGCCTGCGACGCGGTCTGCCGGATCATGGAGGGCGGTCATGTGCCCTCCCTCCTGGAGCTGATGGACCGCACCACCGTGAAGGCGGTCAACGACCTGGCCCGCATGGGACTCCCGGAGACCACCGAGGCCCTGCTGCTCGCCGCCTTCGACACCGCCGAACCGGCCGCCGACCTCGCCGCCGTGGGCGCCCTCTGCGAGGCCGCCGGGGCCACCGCGGTGGTCCCCGCCGACGACCCGGCCGAGTCCGAACTGCTGCTCCAGGCACGGCGGCTGGCGCTGCCCGCGCTGGAGGCGGTCCGGGGCACCACGATGATCGACGACGTCTGCGTGCCCCGCTCCCGGCTCGGGGAGATGCTCTCCGGCGTCGAGCGCATCGCCGCCCGGCACGGGCTCACCATCGGGCTCTGCGCCCACGCGGGCGACGGCAACACCCACCCCACGGTCTGCTTCGACGCGTCGGACCCGGGGGAGTCGGGGCGGGCCCGGGAGTCCTTCGACGAGATCATGGCCCTGGGCCTGGAGCTGGGCGGCACCATCACCGGCGAGCACGGGGTCGGGGTGCTCAAGAAGGAGTGGCTGGCCCGCGAGATCGGCCCGGTGGGCCTGGAGGCGCAGCGCGCCGTGAAGCGCGCCCTCGACCCGCTGGGCATCCTCAACCCGGGCAAGCTGTTCTGACCGCCGGGGCCGCGGCGGCCCCGGCGGCACGGGCCGGTCCGGGCGCCGAGCAGCGGCCGGGCGCGGTGGGTCGGCCGGTGCCGGTCCAGGGGATGGCGCCGGTTCACCCGGGGGCGCCCGCTCATCGCGCGAGCAGGGCGGCGAGCCCCTCGTCGAGGTCCAGGTGCGGGCCCTCGGAGCCGGGCGGGACCGCCCGCAGGGTGCGCTCCAGCCACGCCGAGACCTGGGCGGACGGCGCCTCCAGCAGGGCCTCGCCGTCCGGGCTGCTCAGCGCCATCAGCACCACGCCGCGCCCCTCGGAGCGCGACGGCCACACCCGCACGTCGCCCTGACCGCACGGCCGGAACACCCCCTCCACCAGCAGTTCGCGGGCGAAGGTCCAGTGCACGGGGCGGTGCGAGTCGATGTGGAAGGCGACGTGGACGGCGTAGGGGTCGTCGGCCCGGTAGGCGAGCCGGGCCGCGACCGGGACGCTGTACTCGGGCGACAGGATGAGGTTCAGTTCCAGTTCGCGTTCGACGGTGACGGGGCGCATCATCGGGTCCTCTCTCTCGTTCCGGCCGGGCCCTTCGGAAGGACCCCCTACGAGGGAGAGCGGCCACGGCGCCGGGCATTACGCGGGTTCGCGAAACTTTTTTTCCGGGACGGGTTGTTGCCCCGATGGGTGCGGGTCGCGTCGGAGGGGCGGTGCGGATTGCGCCGGTCTGGTAGATGTGGAGCCCCCCATATCCACCCCCGAGCAGATACGGGACGACGGACATGAGCGCCCCCACCCCGGCACCCGGCGACGACCGGCCCCGCGAAGGGTATTACCCGGACCCGTCCATCCCTGGATACGTCCGGTACTGGAACGGCGCCTCCTGGGTGCCGGGCACCAGCCGGCCGGCGCCCCGGGACGGCGAGACCCTCGCCCCGCCGCCGGGCGCGGGCGCCGGGCCCGCGGCTCCGGCCGCCGTCCCCGGACCCGTCGCCGCCGGGTCTCCCGCCGCCGGGCCTCCCGTCTCCGGACCCGCCGCCCCCGGTGCCGTCCTCGCGGCGCCTTTCGGGGCCGCTCCCGCCGGAGCCGCCGGGGCCGGACCCGCCCTCTCCGGGCCGCCGCCGTCCGGGCCGCCGCCGTCCGGGCCGTCGGCCCTCGCCGTCCCGTCCCCGGCGGTGCCCGTGTCCGACGTGCCGTCGGTCGAGGAGACCGGGCCGCACTTCTTCGACGAGGACCCGGCCCCGGCCCCGCCGCCCGCCCTCCCCGCCGCGCACGGCCGCCACCCCGGCCCCGCCGCCTCCTGGACCACCGGCCCCCGGCCCTCCCCGGAGCAGCACGTCGCCTGGCCGGAGCCCCGGGGCGCCGACCCGAGGGTGCCGCACGCCGCGGCCGGGGGACCGCACGACGGGGCGGGGCACGCCGCCGCGCCGCCGGGAGCCGCGCCGCCCGGGGCCGCGACGGGCGCGGCCGTGCCCGCCGGCGCGGTGGCCGGGGCCGCGCTGCCCGGCGGTGAAGGGCCCGGCGCCGCCGCCGTGTTCGCACCGGGCGGCGCGGGGGCGCCGGGGGAGGGGGCACCCGTCGCCGACGCGGGGACCATCGCCCTCCGCCCCTCCGCGCCGCGTCCCGTGCCCTCCCCGCCCGCCGCGCCCTCCGGACCGCAGCGGGCGCCCGCCGAGCCGGTCCCGCCGTCCCCGGCGGTGCCCCGGCAGGGCCCGGCGCCCGTGCCCGTGCGGCAGGGCCCGGCCGGGGATCCCGCGCCCTCCCCGCCGGTGCCGCCCGCCACGGTCCCGGCGCCGTTCGCGCCAGGGACCGGCGCCGCTCCCCCCTCCTGGGCGCAGCAGGTGCAGCGGCTCGCCGGGGCCGGTGCACAGGATCCGACCGCCGCGCCCTGGAAGCCGCCGGTCGAGGACGTCTTCCAGGCCGCCGCCCGGCAGCGGGCGGCGGCCCGGCCCGCCGGGCTCGGCAGGCGGCTGGCCGCCCGGCTGATCGACACCGCGGTCGTCGCGGGTGTCACCGCGGCGGCGGCCGTCCCCCTGGGCCACCGCGCCGCCGAGCACATCGACGGGAAGATCGAGGCGGCCCGGCTCGCCGGGGAGACCGTCACCGTGTGGCTGCTGGACGGGACGACGGCCGGGTACCTCGGCATCGTGCTGGCGGTCCTCCTCCTCTTCGGCGTCCTCTACGAGGCGCTGCCCACGGCCCGTTGGGGCGCCACGCCGGGCAAGCGGCTGCTGGGGCTGCGGGTGCGGGACATCGAGGAGCACGAGCCGCCGGGCTTCGGCGCGGCCCTGCGCCGCTGGCTGGTGTACAGCGTCTCCGGCCTGCTGGCCGTCGGACTGGTCGGCGTCGTGTGGTGCCTGTTCGACCGGCCGTGGCGCCAGTGCTGGCACGACAAGGCGGCCCACACGTTCGTCGCGGGCTGACCGGGGTACTCCGGACGGCGGTTCGCCGGATGCGCCGCGGGGTGGTTCGCGGTCGACTCGGGCCATGAGCCATGAACCGCCCCCCGGCTCCGGCGGGCAGCCGCCGGAAGACGACCCGTTGTGGAAGCGACCCCCGTCCCCCGGGCCGGAACCCGGCGCGGGCGGCACCGGCTCGCCGTACGGCGAGCGGCCCCCGCCCCCCACGGGAGCCGGTGGCCCCCCACCCTCCGGTGGCGACCCCTACGGACCGGGCGGCGCGACCGGGGGCGGCTCGGGCAACCCCTACGGGCCCGGCGGCGGTGGCGCGCCGGGCGGCGGCAACCCCTACGGGCCGGGCGGCGGCGCGTCCGGCGGCGGTGGCGGCCCCCACGGGCCCGGCGGGGGCGACGACCCCTTCGGCGGGCGCGGACGCGATCCCTTCGGGGGCGGCACCCGTCCGCCCGACCCATTGGCCGGGATGCCCCCGCTGGCCGACAGCGGGCGGCGCACCCTCGCCCGGATCCTCGACATGATCCTCGTGGGCATCGTGGTCTGGCTGCTGAGCTGGGCGTTCGACGTCCAGGAGTACCAGGTCAACGGCGACGACATGTCGGTCGGCAAGTCGTTCGGGCAGTCGCTGATCGCCGCCGTGCTCTACATCGGCTACGACACCTACATGATCGCGCGCAACGGCCAGACGCTGGGCAAGAGATGGCTGGGCCTACGGGTGGCCAACCTGGACAACGGCTCCACCCCCGTCACGCAGACCTCGCTGATCCGCGCCCTGGTGCTGTGGATCCCGTTCGCCTTCTGCTGCGCCTGCGTCTGGACGATCATCGCGGGCGGCTGGAGCTTCTTCGACCGGCCGTACAAGCAGGGGCTGCACGACAAGGCGGCCAAGACCGTGGTGGTCAGCACCCGTTGACGGCCGGAGAGGGCGTCAGGCGGCCCGGCCCCGCACGGTGTCGCCCGCGGCGGTGGAGACCCGGGGGGCCGCCGGCTCCTGGCCCGTCCGCCGCGTCGGCAGCGGCTCGCCGGCACCGGCCGGGGCGAGCGGCGCGGCCGGACGGCCCGCGGCACCGCGCCCGGCGGGCAGCGGGACCTTCAGGGCGACCAGCAGGCCCAGGGCGAGCGAGGCGAGGGCGACGAGCGCGATACCCGGTCCCGAACTCGTCCGCGACAGCAGCAGCATGACGAGGGCGGAGACGATCACGGTGCACGAACCGTAGGCGAACTGTGCGGCGGCCGGACGAGGCATGGCAATCGTGTCCTCGGAAGACAGTCTGTGGGGTGGGGCGGGAGGTCGGCCTGACTTTCCGCCGGTTTTCCGGGCGTTCCGCCAACCGACTCTAACGGGCTGTGTGCCCGGGCGGAACGGGGGGTAAGCACCCCCGTGCCCGGGGCGCCGATGCACGGGGGGCGCACGGATTCATGGAGTCCGGGGAGCGGACGGAACCGCGCGCCCGTCCGGCGGCGTCCGCGCGCGGTGCCCCCGGGGTGTCCGGTAAGCGAACCCGCAATCCGCATAGTGCAGTTGTCCTGCTCAAGTCAAGGTCTGTCTTTTTGAGCGAAGCTCTAGTCGAATGTCGTCACTTGACTAACACGCGTTGATCACGTGTGCGCGGACCTTCGCCATGTCCATGGCCCTCCATCCGCGCGCGTGAGCGCGGGGGAGGAACTCAAGTGGCCAGTAGATCTCTGAAGTTCAGAACGGCGGCGATCGCGGTCGCCGTCGCGACGGCGGGCGCCATGCTCTCCGCCGCCGGGGTGGCGCAGGCGGGCCCGTCGGCCCGCCCCGCCCTGGAGGGGAACGATCCCCACCCGGCCACGGGTGTCGAGGGGCACAACCTCGACGGTCCGCTCAGCAAGACGCAGGAGGCGCAGCGCCAGGAGGCCCTGCAGCAGGTCATCTCCGGCCAGTCCTCGGTCCAGAAGCGCAACGGCTCCAACGTCGTCGAGCTCAAGAGCCACGGCAAGGGCAAGGACAAGAGCCGGAAGAGCGACCGCAAGTACGTCGAGCTGGGCCGCGAGAAGACCGACAAGATCTTCACGATCCTCGTCGAGTTCGGCGACCAGGTCGACAGCCGCTACGGTGGCACGCCCGGTCCGCTGCACAACAAGATCGCCAAGCCGGACCGCCGCAAGGACAACTCGACGGCCTGGAAGGCCGATTACAACAAGAAGCACTTCCAGGACCTGTACTTCGGCACCGGCAAGAAGACCGAGTCGGTCAAGAAGTACTACGAGACGCAGTCCTCGGGCCGCTACTCGGTCGACGGCGAGGTCTCCGACTGGGTCAAGGTGCCCTACAACGAGGCGCGCTACGGCTCCAACTACTGCGGCGCCAGCACCTGTTCCAGCGTCTGGAACGTCGTCCGCGACGGTCTGAACGCCTGGGTCGCGGACCAGAAGGCCAAGGGCCGCACCGACGCCCAGATCAAGGCCGACGTCGCCAAGTACGACCAGTGGGACCGCTACGACTTCGACGGCGACGGCGACTTCAACGAGCCCGACGGGTACATCGACCACTTCCAGATCGTGCACGCCGGTGAGGACGAGTCCGCCGGCGGCGGCGCCCAGGGCACCGACGCGATCTGGGCCCACCGCTGGTACGCGTTCGGCTCCGACGCCGGAGCCACCGGCCCGGCCGACAACAAGCTCGGCGGCACCCCGGTCGGCGACACCGGCATCTGGGTCGGCGACTACACCATCCAGCCCGAGAACGGCGGACTGGGCGTCTTCGCCCACGAGTACGCCCACGACCTCGGTCTGCCGGACCTCTACGACACCGCCGGCGGCGACAACTCCACCGGCTTCTGGACGCTGATGTCGTCCGGTTCGTGGCTGGGCACCGGCCGCGAGTCGATCGGCGACCTGCCCGGCGACATGAACGCCTGGGACAAGCTCCAGCTCGGCTGGCTGAACTACGACACCGCCAAGGCCGGGGTCAACTCCTGGCACAAGCTGGGCGTCGCGGAGTACAACACCAAGCACAAGCAGGGCCTGGTCGTCGAGCTCCCGAAGAAGGCCGTCACCACCGAGGTCGTCGTGCCCTCCGAGGGCAGCACCCAGTGGTGGAGCGGCAGCGGCGACAACCTCAAGAACACGCTGACCCGCAGCGTCGACCTGACCGGCAGGTCGTCCGCCTCCCTCTCCCTCGACGCCTGGTACGAGATCGAGGCCGAGTACGACTTCCTCTACGCCGAGGCGTCCACCGACGGCGGCGCCAACTGGACCGCCCTGGACGGCACGTTCGACGGCCAGCCGATCTCCCGTGACGGCAGCGGCAAGCCGGTCGTGTCCGGCACCTCCGGCGCCTACGGCAAGCTCGTCTACGGCCTCGACGCCTACGCCGGCAAGAAGTTCGACCTGCGCTTCCGCTACCAGACGGACGGCGGCGTCGCCCTGAAGGGCTTCGCGGCCGACCGGATCGTCCTGACGGCCGACGGCGCCACGGTGTTCTCCGACAACGCCGAGACCGCGGACCCGGCGTGGACCGCCGCGGGCTTCTCCCGCCTGGGCGCCTCCTTCTCGAAGGACTACGCGCAGTACTACCTCGCGGAGAACCGCCAGTACCTGTCCTACGACAAGACCCTCGAGGTCGGCCCGTACAACTTCGGCTTCGCGTCCCGTCCGGGCTGGGTCGAGCACTACCCCTACCAGACCGGTCTGCTGATCTGGAAGTGGGACACCTCCCAGGCCGACAACAACACCAGCCAGCACCCGGGCACCGGCCTGGTCCTGCCGGTCGACTCGCACCCGACGGCGCTGAAGTGGAAGGACGGCACCCTGCTGCGCAACCGCATGCAGGCGTACGACTCGCCGTTCAGCCTCTACCGCACCGACGGCATCACGCTGCACAAGGCCGACGTCAAGACCAAGTTCAAGTCGTCGCCCGGCGTGTCGGTCTTCAACGACCACACCAGCAGTTACTACGACCCGGCCAACCCGACCGGTGGTGTGAAGGTCACTGACACCAACACCAAGATCAAGATCAACAAGCAGGCCCGCGACGGCTCGTCCATCGAGCTGGAGGTCCAGCGCGCGGTGAGGTAGACCGCATAGCAGCAGGTCAGAGCGTGATCGGCGGTGGCCCCCTGGCGGGTCGCCGCCGATCCGTGTTTAGGTGCGTCCTGTGACTCTCTTATTGACACCGGTACCGGCACCGACGCACAGGGAGGTGTGAGCGCATGGCCGCGGGAGGCTTCTGCAAGCTGCCGAACGGCACGGTCGTGGTGGCACTCAACCTGCCCAGCCCCGCCGCCGCGGGCGGCAGCGTCCGGGTCCTCGTCCACGCCCGCAACCGGGCGCGCGCCCTGACCAGGCTGCGCAATCTGGGGCTCCGGGCGGTCTATCTGCGGGGCAACGCCGCGCCGCCCGACCCGGACGAGATCACGGCGGTCCTGCACCACCCCGACGGGCTCATATGGCGCACCGCGCCGGTGGCCGGGGCGCAGGGCGGGCCGGACCTCGTCCAGGAGCTCTGGCACCCGATCCGTGCGCTGCTGCGGCCCCGGACGGCCCCGACGGGGCCCTGAGCCGGTCCGGGCGCCGGCCGAGTCGGTCCGGGCGCCGGCCGAGTCGGTCCGGGCGCCGGCCGAGTCGGTCCGCGAGCCGGTCCGGCCCGCGCGGGCGGCCCGGGAGACGGCGGGTCCGCCGCGCGGTGACGGCGGCGGGCCGCGCGAGGAGCGCGGGCCCGGCGGGTGGCCGGGCGGCGTCCGGCAGCCGGGCGGTCACGCCGCTCCCGTGCACGGGGGAGGGTGTACGGGCCGGCGGTGCCGACGACGGGCGGGCCACGGCCGTCACACCGCTCCGTCGGGCGGAGCGACGGCGCGCGGACGGACGGTGCGCGGGTCGATGGTGCGCGGGTCGGCGGCCACGCCGCTCCGGCCCGGACCGGCGACGGCGACGGCGCGGGCCCGGCCGGTGACCGGGCGGACTCCGCCGGGCGGTGTCCGGCGGGCCGGGGCGCACCGCTCCGGCGCGGGCACCGCCGTCGGGCGGCCCCCGCGGGAGGCCCGCCCCCGTGACCGCCTCGGGCGGACTACTGCACGACCGGCTTCCCGGTCAGCGCCACGCCCGCCTCCCGCAGCTCCTCCAGCGCCCGCTCCGTCGTCTCCGGGGCCACCCCGGCGGTCAGGTCGAGCAGCACATGGGTGCGGAAGCCCTCCCGCGCCGCGTCCAGGGCGGTGGCCCGGACGCAGTGGTCGGTGGCGATGCCCACGACGTCCACCTCGTCGATCCGGCGCTCGCGCAGCCAGTCCGCGAGCCCGGTGCCGTTCTCGTCGGCGCCCTCGAAGCCGCTGTAGGCCGCCGAGTACGCCCCCTTGTCGAAGACGGCGTCTATCGCGCCGGAGGCGACGGCCGGGGCGAAGTTCGGGTGGAAGCCGACGCCCTCGGTCCCGGCCACGCAGTGCGCGGGCCAGGAGCGGACGTAGTCGGGGTTGTCGGCGAAGTGGCCGCCCGGCGCGATGTGGTGGTCTCGGGTGGCCACGACGTGGCGGTAGCCGGCGGGCGCCTGCCCGATCAGCTCGGTGACGGCGGCGGCCACGTCGGCACCACCGGCCACGGCGAGGCTGCCCCCCTCGCAGAAGTCGTTCTGCACGTCTACGACGATCAAGGCGCGGCGCATGGTCGGTGTCCTTCGGCTGCTCGACTACGGGGTTTCTCGACGGGGACGGTGACGGGGGACGGGATCGCGGGGACGGCGGGACGGGCGGGGCCCGGGGTGCGTCCGGGGCGCGGCGCGCGCCGCGCACCAGTTCTAGCTACCCGGGCCCCCGTGCGCGTACTCCGTCGGAAGGACGGGTTCCCCGCGGGAGAGCTGCGTAGCGGACAGCGGCAGATTGGCGCGGGCCGCCGCGTGCCGGTCCCGGGCCACGTCCAGCGACTCGCGGGCCGTGACCCGTCCGCCCCGGACCAGCTCGACCAGCAGCTCCCGGCCGGCCAGCTCCCCGGGCAGCGGCCCGGTGCCGACCACCTCCGCCTCGGCGACCCCGTCCCGGTCCAGCCGCCGGGCGGCCCACTTGCGCCCGCCGACGGAGGTCTTGCCGCCGGTGGACCGCTTGGCCACCGGCACCAGCGGGGCCCCGGCGTCGCCGCTGGTGGCGCGGGCGACCAGCTTGTAGACCATCGAGGCCGTCGGGTGGCCCGACCCGGTCACCAGCTGGGTCCCGACGCCGTACGCGTCCACCGGCGCCGCCGCCAGCGAGGCGATGGCGTACTCGTCCAGGTCGGAGGTGACCACGATCCTCGTCCGGGTGGCGCCCAACTCGTCGAGCTGCTGCCGCACCCGGTGGGCGACCAGCAGCAGGTCCCCGGAGTCGATGCGCACCGCGCCCAGCTCCGGCCCGGCGACCTCCACGGCCGTGCGCACCGCCTCGGCGACGTCGTAGGTGTCGACCAGCAGGGTGGTGCCCCGGCCCAGCGACTCCACCTGCGCCCGGAAGGCGTCCCGCTCGCTGTCGTGCACGAGGGTGAAGGCGTGGGCGGAGGTGCCGACGGTGGGGATGTTGTAGCGGAACCCGGCGGCCAGGTCGGAGGTGGTGGCGAAGCCGCCGACGTAGGCGGCGCGCGCGGCGGCCACCGCGGCCAGCTCGTGGGTGCGCCGGGCGCCCATCTCGATCAGCGGCCGGTCCCCGGCGGCCGAGGACATCCGGGAGGCCGCCGCGGCGATGGCCGAGTCGTGGTTGAGGATGGAGAGGATCACCGTCTCCAGCAGCACGCACTCCCCGAAGGTCCCCTCCACCCGCATCAGGGGCGACCCGGGGAAGTACACCTCGCCCTCGGGGTAGCCCCAGATGTCGCCGGTGAAGCGGTATCCGGCGAGCCACTCCAGGGTCGGCGCGTCGACGATCTCCCGGTCGCGCAGGAAGCGCAGCACGTCCGGGTCGAAGCGGAAGTTCTCCACCGCGTCCAGCACCCGTCCGGTGCCCGCCACCACGCCGTACCGGCGCCCGTCCGGCAGCCGCCGGGTGAAGACCTCGAACACACTGCGCCGCCCGGCCGTACCCGCCCGCAGGGCGGCCTGGAGCATGGTCAGCTCGTACTGGTCCGTGAAGAGCGCCGTCGAGGGGACGTCCACCGGCAGCCCTAGGTCCGCTACGTTCACCGAACTCTCCCAAGCTGTGACATTCGAGGCGCCCCCGGGCAGGCCGGGGACCCGGGGCGGTCCCCCCGGCGGGTGCGGCACGGCCACGATGCTACCCCCATTTCGTCAGTCTGACGATTTAGGGGTGGGGGGCGGCCCCGCCGGGCCCGTTTGTGCGCGGGCCCCCCAGTGGTGGCAGCATGGGCGGTGTGACGGCAGCCGCACCCATGGAGATCGAGAAGACCGAACCGGCGGAGGAGGTCCTCGCCGTACCCGAGCCCGACGTGCCCTGGGTGACGATCGTCCACAACGATCCGGTCAACCTCATGAGCTACGTGACCTACGTCTTCCAGTCGTACTTCGGCTACCCGAAGGACAAGGCCACCAAGCTGATGCTCGACGTGCACCACAAGGGCCGGGCCGTCGTCTCCAGCGGCTCCCGCGAGGAGATGGAGCGGGACGTCCAGGCCATGCACGGCTACGGTCTGTGGGCCACCCTCCAGCAGGACCGGAAATGACCCGTGCCCGCCCGCAGGACGGAAGTAGCTGAATCGCCTTCATGCCCGGACAATTCGAACCGATCCCCGGCGGCGGCGCGGCCGTCGCCCTCGACGACGTCGAGGTCTCCATCATCCGGTCGCTCGCCGTGCAGCTCCTGGAGCTGATCGGCCCCGGCCCCGCCGAGGACGCGCCCGACGACCCGCTGGCGGAGCTGTTCGCCGAGGGCCCCAGCGAGCCGCCCTCCGACCCGGTGCTGCGCCGCCTCTTCCCGGACGCCTACGGGGACCCCCTGGGCACCCCGCAGGCCGCCGAGGCCGAGGAGCAGCGGGCGCACTCCGCCGAGTTCCGCCGCTACACCGAGAACGAGCTGCGGACCGGCAAGCGCGAGAGCGCCCTCGTGGTGGTCCGCACCCTGGACGCGCTGTCCACCGGCGCGGCGGGGGAGGGCGGGGCGGTGCTGAAGCTGTCGCCGGATGAGTCCCGGCAGTGGCTGCGCGCCCTGAACGACCTGCGCCTCGCGATCGGCGCCCGGCTGGAGATCGCCGACGAGGACGACACGGACCTGCTCTACCGGCTGCCCGACGAGGACCCCCGCAAGCCGATGGTGATGGCGTACCTGTGGCTGGGCGGGCTCCAGGAGTCCCTGGTCGCCACGCTGCTGCCCTGAAGGATCCGGCCCCCTGCGCGGGGCCGCACCCCGGGGTGAGGCTGCCCCCGGGGTGAGGCCGCCCCGGCGTGTGGGCCACCCGGCGTGTGGGCCACGCCTGTGCGAGGGGCGGCCCCGCGTGAGGTGCCCGCGCCGCACCCGGCGTCGGCCTTCGGGGTCGGCCGACGGGCGCCCGGGGCGGGCCGCCGGGTGCCCGTGTGCCCGTCCTCATGGCCGGCCGCCGGTCGAGGTCGGCCTTCCGCCCGAGGTCCGCGCGGATGCCCGGTCCCGCTCCGGGGCCGATGTCCTCGTCCCGGCACCGAAGCCGCTGCCGCCGCGCCGAGCCCCCGCGCCCCCGAGTGACGGAGCCCTGCGGACCCGTGAATCCTCTTCCCGCGCCCCCGACCCGCGCCCCCGAGACTCCCCGGGGGTGTACCGAGGTGTCCCCGGGGGCGTCCCGGGGGCGCGCCCCCGGCGCGTGGTCGTCCGGAGCCCCGGGCGGCTCCCCGAGGTGCCGCCCGGGCTCCGGCGCGGGCCGCGACGGCACGCCCCGAACGGCGCCGCGTCCCCGCATGACGCCGCGCATGCCCCGGAGCGCCGCCCCGTATCCGGAAGGTCATCCGCCCGGCGGATCCCCCTCACCCGGGCGGCGGCCGTGCCGGGCCCCGCCACCCCGCCCGCAGTGCCTCCCGGGCGCGCCTCCCGTGCCGCCCCGCCCGCGGCGCCCCGATCGCGCCCCGCGCCCGCCCGCTCGTGCCGCCCCGCGCCCGCAGCCCCTCCCGGGCCGCCCCGCTCCCGGCGCCGCCCGTACCCCGCCCCCGGCGTGTCCCGGTGACCGCCGCCCCGCGGCCCGGTATGACTGTCCGGCGTCCATCGGGGCACCCGCTGTGACCGAGCGGCGCGCCGACCGTGCCGCGACCGCCCGGCGGGCAGCGATCGGACGCCCGGCCGGGTGCGCCACCGGGCCGGTGACCACCGGCCGGCGAGGGCGGGAGGGGGACCCGCCGCACTCCGTCGACCGGGGGGCCGAGGACCGGTCCGGGGCCGACGGGGCCCGGGCCGGCTGGGAGAGAGGCGCACCGCACATGACCGCTGGGCAGGTCGAGAAGGAGAGGGCCCCGGAGGAGGGGTACGAGCGCGGGCTCGGCAGCCGCCAGGTCCAGATGATCGCGATCGGCGGCGCCATCGGCGTCGGGCTCTTCCTGGGGGCCGGGGCGAACATCGCCAAGGCGGGCCCCGGCATCATCCTCATGTACGCCCTCGCGGGCCTGATCATCTTCTTCGTCATGCGGGCCCTCGGCGAACTGCTGCTCTACCGACCGGTCTCGGGCTCCTTCGCGGAGTACTCGCGCGAGTTCCTCGGCCCGTTCTTCGGCTACTTCACCGGGTGGACCTACTGGCTGATGTGGGTGGTCACCGGCATGGCCGAGCTGACCGCCGCCGCCATCTACATCCACTACTGGTTCCCCGGGGTGCCCCAGTGGCTCTCGGCCCTGGTCTTCCTGCTCGTGCTGTTCGCGGCCAACCTGATATCGGTGCGGCTGTTCGGCGAGATCGAGTTCTGGTTCTCGATGGTCAAGGTCACCGCCATCGTCGGCATGATCGTGACCGGCCTCGGGGTGCTCACCCTCGGCTTCAGCCACGCCGGGGACACCGCCGCCGTCTCCAACCTCTGGGCCTTCGGCGGCTTCTTCCCCAAGGGCGTCGGCTCGTCCCTGATGACCCTCCAGGGCGTCATGTTCGCCTACCTCGCCGTCGAGCTGGTCGGCGTCACCGCGGGGGAGTCCGAGAACCCCGCCGAGACCCTCCCCCGGGCCATCAACACCCTGCCCTGGCGCATCGCCCTGTTCTACGTCGGCGCGCTCACCGTCATCCTCGCGGTGGTCCGGTGGACCGAGTTCGGTGAGGGCGTCAGCCCCTTCGTGCGGGCCTTCGCGGTCATCGGCATCCCGGCCGGCGCCGGCATCGTGAACTTCGTGGTCCTCACCGCCGCCCTGTCCTCCTGCAACTCCGGGATGTACTCCACCGGCCGCATGCTGCGCACCCTCGCGGACAACGGCGAGGCGCCCGCCGTCCTGCGGCGGCTGTCCTCCACCCGGACGCCCGCCGTCGGCATCACCGTCTCCACGGTCTGCATGGCCGTCGGCGTGCTGCTCAACTACGTCGTCCCCGAGCGGGCCTTCCTCTACGTCACCTCCGTCGCCACCGCGGCCGGCATCTGGACCTGGCTGATGATCCTGGTCAGCCACGTCCGCTACCGCCGCCGGGTGGCCGCCGGACGGCTGCCCGCCTCCTCCTTCCCCGCGCCCGGCGGCTCGGCCTTCTCCTGGGTCGCCATCGCCTTCCTGCTCTTCGTCACCGGACTCATCGCCTACGATTCCGAGGCCCGCGTCTGCCTGTACGTGATGGCGGGCTGGGCCGCCGCCCTGGGCGCGGGCTGGGCGGTGCTGCGCGTCCGCGCCGCCGGGCGCCGCGGCGAGCCGGAGTTCGAGAGGATCGGCTGACCGGCGCGTTCGCGCGGGTCCGGGGACGTCCGGCCGCCGGGGAGATCCGTGCCGGCCCCGCGGCCGCCGCCCGGGACGTCCGGCATGTGGGCCGCCCCGTACCACTCCTCGGTACGGGATCGGGCCCGCGCCTATGCTGGCCGACATGCTGACCATCACCCAGGCGCTGCACGACCGGATCGTCGACCACGCGCGCGAGGACCACCCCGACGAGGCGTGCGGCGTGATCGCCGGGCCCGTGGGGGAGGGCCGCCCCGAGCGGTTCATCCCGATGCTGAACGCCGCCCGCTCGCCCACCTTCTACGAGTTCGACTCGCAGGACCTGCTCAAGCTCTACCGCGAGATGGACGACCGCGACGAGGAGCCGGTGGTCATCTACCACTCCCACACGGCGACCGAGGCCTTCCCCTCCCGCACCGACATCACCTACGCCAACGAGCCCGGCGCCCACTACGTCCTGGTCTCCACCGCGGACACCGACGGGGCCGGGGAGTTCCAGTTCCGGTCCTTCCGGATCGTGGACGGCGAGGTGACCGAGGAGGAGGTCCGGATCGTGGGGGCGTACTGAACCGGCCACCACCGAGCCCCCGCGCCGCCCCGCCCACAGCGCCGACCGCGCCCACAGCGCCGGGCCGCCCCGCACCGCCCGCGCACCGCGTCCCGGCCACGGGCTTCCCGCAGTGCGGACGGATTACGTCCGAAGGATGAGATCACACTCCGGAATCCGGACCGGGAATCGATACGATGAGCCCATGGTTCTTCTCGACGTGAGTGAAAAGGCGCGGGGCATCCGGCTCGTGGCGCGACTGCACGTCGACCTGTGCAGGCTGAACAGCGCCATCTGTTGATCCTCCGCTGCCGCCGTACGGCCCGTGAGCCGCGGCGCGCCGCCGCGCCGCCGCGCGCCCTCCGAACCTACGACACCTTCCGACAGGAGCCCTGAGCCATGGCCATCGAGGTCCGCATCCCCACCATCCTCCGCACGTACACCGACGGCCAGAAGGCGGTGGAGGGCAAGGGAGACACCCTCGCCGAGCTGTTCGCCGACCTTGAGACCCGCCACACGGGCATCGAGGCCCGCATCGTCGACGACGGCAAGCTGCGCCGCTTCGTCAACGTGTACCTCAACGACGAGGACGTCCGCTTCCTGGACGGCCTCGGCACCCGGCTGGGCGACGGCGACAGCATCACGATCCTGCCGGCGGTCGCCGGCGGCATGGCCTGATAGCCCCATGCGCTACGACTCCCCGCTGGCCGCGGTGGGCAACACCCCTCTGGTGCGCCTGCCGCGGCTCTCGCCGTCCGACGACGTCCGCATCTGGGCCAAGCTGGAGGACCGCAACCCCACCGGCTCCGTCAAGGACCGGCCCGCGCTGCACATGATCGAGCAGGCGGAGAAGGACGGCCGCCTCACCCCGGGCTGCACGATCCTGGAGCCCACCTCCGGCAACACCGGCATCTCGCTCGCCATGGCGGCCCGGCTCAAGGGCTACCGCATCGTCTGCGTGATGCCCGAGAACACCTCCCGGGAGCGCCGGGACCTGCTCGCCATGTGGGGCGCGGAGATCATCTCCTCCCCGGCCGCCGGCGGCTCCAACACCGCCGTGCGGGTCGCCAAGGAGCTGTCCGCCGAGCACCCGGACTGGGTGATGCTCTACCAGTACGGCAACCCGGACAACGCGGGCGCCCACTACGCGACCACCGGCCCGGAGATCCTGGCCGACCTGCCCTCGATCACCCACTTCGTCGCCGGACTCGGCACCACCGGCACCCTGATGGGCGTCGGCCGCTATCTGCGCGAGAACAAGCCCGACGTGCAGATCGTCGCCGCCGAGCCGCGCTACGACGACCTCGTCTACGGGCTGCGCAACCTCGACGAGGGCTTCGTCCCCGAGCTGTACGACCCCTCCGTGCTCACCACCCGCTTCTCGGTGGGCTCGGCCGACGCGGTCACCCGCACCCGCGAACTCCTCCAGCAGGAGGGCATCTTCGCGGGCATCTCCACCGGCGCGGCCCTGCACGCCGCGATCGGCGTCGGCAGGAAGGCGGTGAAGGCCGGCGAGAGCGCCGACATCGCCTTCGTCGTCGCCGACGGCGGCTGGAAGTACCTCTCGACGGGCGTCTACACGGCGGCCACCACCGAGGAGGCCATCGCCACCGTCCAGGGCCAGCTCTGGGCCTGACCGCGGCCGCCGCCGCTACCGGGCGAGGTGCCTGACCCGGTCCCACAGGGCCGGGTCCACCTCGCCCACCCGGCGCCGGAAGTCCCCCACCGGGACCCGGCGCAGCTCCTCCGTCTCCAGGAAGCCCACCCGGCCGCGCGCGTCCCCGACCGCGCCGGGCGGCAGCGCGATCACCCCGGGCCGGCCCTCCCGGTCCCGGCTGGTGATCTTCGCGACCAGGGCCCGCCGCCCGCGCACCGCGAGCACCAGGCAGGGCCGGTCCTTCGCCCCGGGCCCGTCCTCGAAGGGCACCCGCGCCCACCAGATCTCCGCCGGCCGCGGCCGGGGCGCCCGCTCCCGCGGCCCCCGGGGACCCCGGGGCGGGCGCCGGGTACCGGCCGGCCGTCGCCCCCGGCCCCAGCCGTCGACCACCGAGGCCACGAGGGCCAGCAGCACCACCGCCGCCAGAGCGAGCCACCATGACGTGTCCATAGCCACGACCGTATCGGCGCGCGGAGCCCTCGCACGCCCCCTCCGCGGCCCCGTGCGCCCCGCGTCCAGCCGAACCGGTGACACCACAGGTGAGTTCGCCCACAACCGCCCCTGGCGGAGGAGCGACCCGAGGATTCCCGCCTTACGCTCGACGGACCGTACGCCCCCCGCCACTCCCCCCACCCGCCAGCGGAGGTTTCTGCAGCATGAAGCTCACCGTCGTCGGCTGCTCGGGGTCGTTCCCGTCCGCGGAATCGGCCTGTTCGAGCTACCTCGTCGAGGCCGACGGCTTCCGGCTGCTCCTCGACCTGGGCAACGGCGCCCTCGGCGAGCTGCAGCGCCACTGCGGTCTCTACGACCTCGACGCGATCTTCCTCAGCCATCTGCACGCGGACCACTGCATCGACATGTGCGGCTACTTCGTGGCGCGCTACTACCGGCACGACGGCGGGCGCTGCGCCCCTCTGCCGGTCTACGGTCCCGAGGGCACCGAGCACCGGCTGACCACCGCGTACGCCGACACCCCGTCCGCGTCGTCGATGAGCGAGGTCTTCGACTTCCACACGGTCAAGCCGTCCAGCTTCGAGATCGGCCCCTTCACCGTGCACACCGAGCGCGTCGCCCACCCCGTGGAGGCCTACGCCATCCGCGTCGAGCACGGCGGGCGCTCGCTGACCTACTCCGGGGACACCGGGGTCACCCCGGTGCTGGACGAACTGGCCCGGGACACCGACCTGTTCCTGTGCGAGGCCGCGTTCACGTACGGCAAGGAGGACATCCCGGACCTCCACCTCAACGGCCGCGAGGCGGGGGAGACCGCGGCGCGGGCCGGGGTCCGCCGCCTGGTCCTCACCCACATCCCGCCGTGGACGGACCCCCGGGTCAACCTGGCCGACGCCCGCCGGGCCTACCGCGGACCGGCCTCGGTGGCCGAGGCCGGCGCGGTGTACGAGATCTGACGCCGCCGGGGGCCTTCGTCCCCGGAACCCCCTTTCCGCGCAGCGGCCCGCCGTCCCCTTCTCTCCTCAGAGGGACCCGCCGCCCCCTTCTCTCCGTGCGGCGGCCCGTCGTCCCTCTCCTCCCGAGGCCACCCGGCCCCGCCCGCGGCACCTCGCCCCGGGCAGCGGCCCGCCCCGCCCGCGGCACCTCGCGCCCGGACGCACCGCACCCCCGGGCGGCGGTCGCCCGGGGGTGCGGTGGGGGTGGCGCGGTGGCGCGGGACTCCTCCGGAGTCCTACTTGGCCTCGGCCTTCTGCAGTTCGGCCAGCTCCTCGTCGGACTCGCGGCCCGGCGTCGGCAGGTTGAACCTGCTGATGGCGAAGCGGAAGACGAAGTAGTAGACCACCGCGAAGCAGAGGCCCACCAGTGCCAGGCCCCAGGGGTTGTTGGCGATGCCGAGGTTCAGGAAGAAGTCGACCGCGCCGGCCGAGAAGCCGAAGCCGTCCTTCATGCCCAGCGCCCAGGTCAGCGCCATCGAGACACCGGTGAGCACCGCGTGGATCGCGTACAGCACCGGGGCGATGAACATGAACGTGAACTCGATGGGCTCGGTGACACCGGTCACGAACGAGGTGAGCGCGAGCGAGAACATCATGCCGCCGACGACCTTGCGGCGCTCGGGGCGGGCGCAGTGCACGATCGCGAGACAGGCCGCGGGCAGCGCGAACATCATGATCGGGAAGAAGCCGGTCATGAACTGTCCGGCGGTCGGGTCGCCGGCGAGGAAGCGGGCGATGTCACCGCTCTTGCCCTCGTAGTCGCCCGCCTGGAACCACGGGAAGGAGTTCAGCAGGTGGTGCATGCCGATCGGGATGAGCGCGCGGTTGGCGACGCCGAAGATACCGGCGCCCGCGGCACCCGAACCGACCAGCCACTCACCGAAGTTGTGCAGACCCGTGCCGAGCACCGGCCAGACGTAGCCGAAGACGATGCCGAGCAGCAGGCCCGCGAAGGCGGAGAGGATCGGCACCAGGCGGCGACCGCCGAAGAAGCCCGCCCAGTCGGGCAGCTTGGTCCGGTAGAAGCGCTGGTAGAGCAGCGCCACCACGAGGCCCATCACCACACCGCCGAGGACCTTGGCGTCCACCGGCGCGTCCGTCATGACCACCTTGCCGTCGACGGCCTTGGCGATCTGCGGGAGGTTCTTGTCGGTGAACGTGGCCAGCACGTTCTTGAAGACGAGGTAGCCGACGACCGCAGCGAGCGCGGTCGAGCCGTCCGACTTCTTGGCGAAGCCGATGGCGATGCCCACGGCGAACAGCAGCGCCATGTTGTCCAGGATCGCGTTGCCGCCGGCCGCCATGAACCCGGCTATCTTCGTCAGGAAGGCCGGGAACTCCGGCCGGCCCAGCATGTCGTCGTTGCCGAGACGCACCAGGAGCGCGGCGGCGGGCAGCACGGCCACCGGCAGCATGAGGCTGCGGCCGATGCGCTGCAGAACAGACATCACACCGGCACCCTTCTTCTTGTCGGCCGCGGGCGCGGCGCTGTCCGTGGACACAACTTCCTCCATTGAGACAGGGGTGCCGGCCCGGACGGGGGAGAGGGGGACGGCGGCAGACAGGTCTACACCACTCAGCAGTGGTTTAGACCTGTTGTACACGATGAAGGCCATGTAAGGAACCCGTGATTCCGCGACGGGACCGCTACGCGGAGTGCCGGGCCGGGACACCCCGGCCGGACGCCCGGGAAGGCCGGCGGAGGGCGGCGCGCGGCCGCCCGGGAACCCGCCGTCCGGGGGCCGGATTCCTTGCCCAGGGTGCCATGCGGCCCTTGCGCGGCCAAGACCCCGGAGCCTCCTCGCCCACCGCCGCCCCGGTCCGGGCGCCATGGGGAGCGGCGGCCCCCGGGCCCCCGGTGGACACGTTGCGTGACGATGCGCTCGCCCGGCGGCGGCCCCGCGCCCGCGCCGACACCGGCCCCCGCGCCCCCTCCCCGGGACCCCCGCACCTCCTCCCCGAAGCCCGCACCCCGTTCCCGAAGCCCGCACCCCGTTCCCGGAGGCCGCGCTCCCTCCCCGCTCCGGCCGTACCTCCCCCCGCGCCCCGAGGTGTTCCCGCCGCCCCGGCCCGGAAGGGGCCCCGTCCGCCCCGGCCCGGAAGAGGGCCCGTCCGCGCCCGTCCGGAAGGGCCCCGCACGCACGGGCGCCCGGCCGGATCGTTCCGGCCGGGCGCCCCCGCGGTGCCGCCCGTCCGGCGGCGCGCGGTCTACTTGGTGACGTCCTCCACCTCGTCCTCCGGCTCCCGGCCCGGAGTCCTCAGGTCGAACTTCATGATCGCGAACCGGAAGACCGCGTAGTACACCGCCGCGAAGCCCAGGCCGATCGGGATGATCAGCCACGGCTTGGTCGCCAGGTTCCAGTTGATGATGTAGTCGATCAGGCCCGCCGAGAAGCTGAACCCGTCCTTCACCCCCAGCGCCCAGGTCAGCGCCATCGACACACCGGTGAGCACCGCGTGGATCGCGTACAGCACCGGCGCGATGAAGAGGAACGAGTACTCCAGCGGCTCCGTGATGCCCGTCACGAACGACGTCAGCGCCACCGACAGCATCAGGCCGCCGACCTCCTTGCGGCGGTGCGGCTTCGCGCAGTGCGTCATCGCCAGCGCCGCGGCCGGCAGCGCGAACATCATGATGGGGAAGAAGCCCGTGGTGAACTGACCCGCGGTCGGGTCGCCCGCCAGGAACATGTTGATGTCACCGTGCACCACCGTGCCGTCCGGCTTGGTGTAGCTGCCGAACTGGAACCACATCGGCACGTTGAGGAACTGGTGCAGCCCGATCACCAGCAGCGCCCGGTTGGCCAGGCCGAACACGCCCGCGCCCCAGGCGCCGATCCCGTTCAGCCAGTCGCTGAAGCTCTCCAGCGCGTCACCGATCGGCGGCCAGATCCACAGGCACACCGCGGCGAAGAGGATCGCCACGAACGCCATGATGATCGGCACCAGCCGGCGGCCGTTGAAGAAGCCCAGCCAGTCCACCAGCTTCGTACGGTGGAAGCGCTGCCAGAAGTACGCCGCCATCAGTCCCATCACGATGCCGCCGAACACCCCGGGGTTCTGGAAGACGAACGACGTCACGTCGCCCGAACCGTCGGTCGCCTGGCAGCCGACCTGCGGCACCACCTTCGACCCCCCGGGGCAGTCCTCCGGGAACTGGCGCAGCACGTTGTAGTAGACGAGGAAGCCCGCCACCGCCGCCAGCGCGGTCGAACCGTCCGACTTCTTGGCCATGCCGATCGCCACGCCCACGCAGAACAGCAGCGGGAGCCCCAGTGAACCGTCCAGCAGCGCACCGCCGGCACCGGTCATCACCTTGGAGACGTTGGTCCAGCCCAGTCCGTCGTCGCCGAAGACGTCCGGCTGCCCCAGGCGGTTGAGAATGCCCGCCGCGGGCAGGACCGCGATGGGCAACTGGAGACTCCGGCCCATCTTCTGCAGTCCCTGGAACAGAGTGTTCCAACGGGCACGAGCGGGGCCAACCGCGGCATCGGCACTCATCCGGTCTCCCTCCGGCCGTCCTGAGGCGGTGGTTTGGCGGCCGTTGGTCGGGTGGTGTAGACCAGTTGACGAACGGTTCCGCTGTCGTGACGCCATCATTCGGTACATGCCGGACGACCGCTCGCGAAGATGGGCCAACTGTGGGTTACTGCCACAAAGCGGTTTCGGATCAGGGAGAACGAACATGGCCAGCAAGGCTGAGAAGATCGTCGCCGGCCTCGGCGGCATCGACAACATCGACGAGATCGAGGGGTGCATCACGCGCCTGCGCACCGAGGTCAACGACCCCGCCCTGGTCGACGACGCCGCGCTGAAGGCCGCCGGCGCCCACGGCGTGGTCAAGATGGGGACCGCCATCCAGGTCGTCATCGGCACCGACGCCGACCCGATCGCCGCGGAGATCGAAGACATGATGTGAACCACCGGTTCACCGCCCGAGGGGCCCCTCCGTCACGGAGCGGGCCCCTCCGGCATGCCCCCTCCTTGCGGGGGAGGGACCCCTCCGGACGGGCCCGCTAGGCTCACCCGCATGTCACGCATCGACGGCCGCACCCCCGAACAGCTCCGCCCCGTCACCATCGAACGCGGCTGGAGCAAGCACGCCGAGGGCTCCGTCCTCGTCTCCTTCGGCGACACCAAGGTGCTCTGCACCGCCTCCGTCACCGAGGGCGTCCCCCGCTGGCGCAAGGGCAGCGGCGAGGGCTGGGTCACCGCCGAGTACGCCATGCTGCCCCGCGCCACCAACACCCGCGGCGACCGCGAGTCCGTCAAGGGCCGCATCGGCGGCCGCACCCACGAGATCAGCCGCCTCATCGGACGCTCCCTGCGCGCGGTCGTCGACTACAAGGCCCTCGGCGAGAACACCGTCGTCCTGGACTGCGACGTCCTCCAGGCCGACGGCGGCACCCGCACCGCCGCCATCACCGGCGCCTACGTCGCCCTCGCCGACGCCGTCACCTGGGCCCAGGGCCGCAAGATCGTCAAGGCCGGGCGCAAGCCCCTCGTCGGCACCGTCTCCGCCGTCTCCGTCGGCATCGTCGGCGGCACCCCGCTCCTCGACCTGCGCTACGAGGAGGACGTGCGCGCCGACACCGACATGAACGTCGTCTGCACCGGCGACGGCCGCTTCGTCGAGGTCCAGGGCACCGCCGAGGCCGAACCCTTCGCCCGCGACGAACTGAACGCCCTCCTCGACCTCGCCGCCGCCGGCTGCGCCGAGCTGACCCGCGCCCAGCGCGCGGCCCTCGAAGCGGTCTCCGGCCAGTAGGTCCGGCCCGGCTCCCCCGGAGACACCCGCGGGGCCCCGCGCATCCCCGGAAGCCCCCGGAGGACAGGGGGAGGGGCTCACCGGGGGCGCGGAAGGGCGGCCGGCCGCGCAACTCGGCCGCCCCCGGAGGCGTCCACACCAGTACAGCAGCACGGGCGTACGGCAGCACCGCCGTACGCCCGGCGCCGTACCGAACCCGGGCCGCCCGGCCCGGTCACCAGGGGAGGACCGAAAACCATGGCCGCGACCCGACGCAGCCGCCGTACCGCCACAGCCGCCGCGGTCCTGGCGGCCGTCGCCCTCACCGCCGGACTGACCACCGGCTGCGACGCCGTCGGCAAGGCGCTCGACTGTGTCACGACCGCCGACGCCATCGCGGACAGCGTCACCGACCTCCAGCAGACCGTGGAGAGCGCGCCCGACGACCCCGCCCGGCTCAAGGAGTCCCTCGACGCCATCGAGAAGAACATCGACGACATCAAGGAGGAGACCGACGACGCCGACGTCGGCAGGGCCGTCGAACGGCTGGGCGCGGCCGTCGGCGGCATCCGCACCGCCGTGGACGACGGCGACACCACCCCCGACCTCAGCCCCCTCACCGACGCGGCGGGCGAACTGACCAAGGTCTGCACCCCGTAGGGGCCGTCCCGTGCGCCGCGGTGGATCAGCACGGCCGCCGGGGAGCACGGGACCCCGGCCGGACGGCGGGTGACGGCGGCGCGGGGGCGGCCGGGATACTGGACCCCATGAGCCGCCTGATCCTCGCCACCCGCAACGCCGGAAAGATCATCGAACTGAGGGCCATCCTCGCCGACGCCGGACTGCCGCACGACCTCGTCGGCGCGGACGCCTACCCCGACGTCCCCGACGTCAGGGAGACCGGCGTCACCTTCGCCGAGAACGCCCTCCTCAAGGCCCACGCCCTGGCCCGCGCCACCGGCCTGCCCGCCGTGGCCGACGACTCCGGGCTCTGCGTCGACGTGATGAACGGGGCCCCCGGCATCTTCTCCGCCCGCTGGGCCGGCCGCCACGGCGACGACCGGGCCAACCTCGACCTGCTCCTCGCCCAGCTCGCGGACATCGCCGACGAGCACCGCGGCGCCCACTTCGCCTGTGCCGCCGCCCTCGCCCTGCCCGACGGCACCGAGCGCGTCGTCGAGGGCCGGCTGACCGGCACCCTGCGCCACGAGCCCGCCGGAACGGGCGGCTTCGGCTACGACCCGGTCCTCCAGCCCGAGGGCGGGACCCGCACCTGCGCCGAACTGACGGCCGCCGAGAAGAACGCCGTCAGCCACCGCGGCAAGGCCTTCCGCGCCCTGGTCCCGGTGGTCCGGGAACTGCTGGGCTGAGCGCGCGAAGGCCCCCGCACCGTGAAGGAGCGGGGGCCGGAACACAGTGCGCCCGGTCGGATTCGAACCGACAAACACAACCACCTAAAGATTGCCGCTCGGCCATTGGCGTACGGGCGCCCGACCCGCCCCATGCTACTGGGGAACGCCGGGGCGCCGCTGCCCGCCTCCGCGCCAGGTCCCGGTCGCCGCGTGGCAGTTCGGACACGGCGGCCGGGGATTCGCCCGCCGGCCGTCGCTCCGGTCGCCGTCGATGCGACCGCCCTCCAGCGGTGGCGGCCGGCCGCGCCGGACCGTCCGCACGTCGCGGAGGGCGCACCGCTCCGGAGGCTGACGTGCGGGTGGTGCCCGCCGACGGCGTCCGGTCCCGGACGCGGCGGCACCCGCGCGGTCGCGGTCCCGTACGGAGTGACGGTCCGGATGCCGGACGGTCGCGCGTGGAACGCGGAAGGGCCCGTACCGGGTCCTCGGTGCCGGTACGGGCCCTGCGGGGGATCCCTCAGATGCCCAGGTCCTTGATGATCTTGGCTACGTGGCCGGTCGCGCGGACGTTGTAGAGGGCGCGCTCGACCCTGCCCTCCTCGTCCACGACGATCGTGGAGCGGATGACGCCCAGATAGGTGCGGCCGTAGTTCTTCTTCTCGCCGTAGGCGCCGTAGGCCTCCAGGACCTTCTTGTCGGGGTCGGCGAGGAGGGTGACCTTCAGGGACTCCGCCTCGCGGAACTTCGCCAGCTTCGCGGGCTGGTCGGGGGAGACGCCGATCACGTCGTACCCGGCGCCGGCCAGCAGCTCCAGGTTGTCGGTGAAGTCGCACGCCTGCTTGGTGCAGCCGGGGGTGAGGGCCGCGGGGTAGAAGTAGACGATGACCTTGCGGCCCTTGTGGTCGGACAGGGACACCTCGGTGCCGTCGGCGTCCGGGAGGGTGAAGGCCGGGGCCCCGTCGCCGGGCTGGAGTCGCTCGCTCATCGATCCAGCGTAACCGGGGGTGCCGACCGTGCGGGGCGGCGTGGAGCTGACAGACTGTCCGGGACAGCGTCAGCAGACTTCGGAGGCCCCACGGTGGCGGACACGTCGGACACCAGAACCCCGGCGCAGATCGAGGCGGACATCAGGCGCCGCCGCGAGACCCTGGCCGAGACGCTCGACGAGATCGGGGTGCGGGTGCACCCCAGCACGATCGTCGGCGACGCCCGCGCCCGGGTCGCGTCGAGTGTCGACCACACACTCGGGCGGGCGTACGTCGGGGTGAACCGCGCGCTCAGCGGGGTGCGGGCGCGGTTCGTGGACGAGGAGGGCGCTCCGCGGCCGGAGCGGATCGTGCCCGCGGTGCTCCTCGCCGCCGGTGTGGTGGGGCTGGTCGTCCTGGGCACCCGGCGGCGCGGGGACTGAGGCGGGGCAGGTAGGTTCTGGTCCGTGAGCGCCAACAGAAACGAGCCCGGCAGCCCGGACGACAAGCTGCCCATCCGCATGCTCCACGACCGCGTCCTCGTGCGTCAGGACGCCAGAGAGGGCGAGCGCCGTTCCGGGGGCGGCATCCTCATCCCCGCCACGGCGGCGGTCGGCAAGCGGCTGGCCTGGGCCGCGGTGGTCGCGGTGGGGCAGAACGTGCGCACCGTGGAGCCGGGTGACCGGGTGCTGTACGACCCGGAGGACCGGGCCGAGGTCGAGGTGCGGGGCACCGCGTACGTGCTGATGCGCGAGCGGGACCTGCACGCCGTGGCCGCCGACCGGTTCGAGGGGTCGGAGGACTCCACGGGGCTGTACCTCTGACACCGCGGGGCCGGTGCCGCCGCCGGCGCCGGGCCCCCGCCGGGACATCTCCCGGCCCGTACCCGCCCGTTCGTGCCCGAGGGGCCGGTGACCGAGGTCACCGGCCCCTTCGCGTGCCCTTTGCTACGGTGGGGGCATCCCGACGAGACGCGCCGTACCGGGTCAAAGGAAAAGACGACGCACCCCCGTTCCCCTTTTTCTTCGCGGAGGTGCCGTCATGGCGTGGGTTCTGCTGGTCATCGCCGGTCTGCTGGAGGTCGGCTGGTCGATCGGGATGAAGTACACCGACGGGTTCACCCGGCTGGTGCCCAGTCTGTTCACCGGTGCCGGGATCGTCGTCAGCATGGTGCTGCTCTCCTACGCGGCCCGGACGCTGCCCATCGGCACCGCCTACGGCGTGTGGGTCGGCATCGGCGCGGCCGGCGCGGCGGTGCTCGGCATGCTGGTGCTCGGTGAGCCGGTCACCGCCGCCCGGATCTTCTTCATCTCGCTGCTGCTGGTCGCCGTGGTGGGGCTGAAGGCGACCTCGGGTCACTGACGCCGGGGCGGGGCCGGCGGGCTGCCGCTCGGCTGCCCGGTGCCCGGTGTGGCGCCGCCCCCGCCGGCCCCGGCCGGGTCGCCGGTGCCCTCGGGGGTGCCCTCGCCGTCCCCGGTGCCCTCACCCATCCCCTCGCCGTCCTGGGCGGTGCCGGGTCCGGTGCCGGGGGCGCCCGCGGTGGGGCCGGTGCTGGCTCCGGCGGTGCCGCTGTTGCCGTTGCTGCCGCCGGGCTCGGTGCCGGTGTCCGGGCCGGGGGTGCCGGTGGTGGTCTCCTCGTCGTCGCCCGGGGTCTCGGCGGTGTCGCCGCCGGGGCTCTCGCCGGTGCCGGGGGAGGCGGAGGCGTCGTCCTCGGGGGGCTCGGTGGCGTCCGCGCCCGGCTGGAGCCGGAGCTGGAAGTCGGTGACCGGCTGGCCCTCCAGGGCGTCGCGGGTGTACTGGGCCCAGATCTCGGCGGGCGCCCCGCCGCCGTTGATCCGGTCCAGGCCCATCACGCCGTACAGCGGCATGTGCTTGGCGTTCACCGGGTCCTGGCCCATCACGGCGACGACGGTGACCAGGTCGGGGGTGTAGCCCGCGAACCAGGCGGCCGTGTCCTGCTCGGCGGTGCCGGTCTTGCCCGCGGCGGGGCGCCCCGCGGCCAGGGCGGCGGTGGCGGTGCCCTGCTGGACGACGCCGCGCAGCACGGCGGTGGTGGTGTCGGCGGCCTCGCGGCTCACCGCCTGGCGCTCGCGCCGCTCGGGCAGCTCGACCTCGTGGGTGCCGTCCCGGACGACCTTCTCGACCAGCGTGTACGTGCCGTGCCGGCCGTGGTTGGCGAGCGTGGCGTAGGCCTGGGCCATGTCCAGGGGGCTGGCGGTGGCGGTGCCGAGCGCGAGGGCCGGTCCCTCGGGCATCTCGGGGGTGTCGGGGGACAGACCGAGGTCGATCGCGGTCTGCCGGACCTTGGCACCGCCGACGTCCACGGCCATCTGGGCGTACACGGCGTTCACCGACTTGTCGGTGGCCTCGCGGACGGTGATGTGGCCGTAGTCGTGGTGGTCCTCGTTCTCGGGGGCGTAGCGTCCGCCGGGCCAGCCCTCGACGGGGCGTTCGCTGGTGCCGTCGTAGCGGGTGTTGGGCTTGATCACGCGGCCGTCCTGGGTCTCGGCGTGGTTCTCGACGGCCGAGGCGAAGACGAACGGCTTGAAGGTGGAGCCGACCTGGAAGTCGCGGCGGGTGGCGTTGGGCGTGTACTGCTTCACGTAGTCGATGCCGTTGTACATCGCGACGACCTTGCCGGTCCTCGGGTCGATGGAGGCGCCGCCCGCGCGGACGTAGGTGTCGGCCTTGCGCTCCTTGTCGAGGCGGGCGACCAGCTTCTCGTCGACGGCCCGGACGAACGCGTCCTGCTTGTTCTTGCGCAGGGTGGTGGTGATGCGGTAGCCGCCGCGCTCGAGCTCGGCCTCGTCGACGATCCCGTTCTGGATCAGGTGGTTCTTGACGATGCCGACGACGTAGCCGCGCTGGCCGGACATGCCGGTGGAGGCGGTGGACGCCTTGGGCTCGGGGAAGGTCAGCCCGCCCCGTTCGGTGGCGGTGAGCCACCGCTGCTTGACCATGCCGTCCAGCACGTAGTTCCAGCGGGCCCGGGCGGCCGCGGTGTTCTCCGGGTGGGCCACGACGTCGTACTGGCTGGGGGCGTTCAGCAGGGAGGCCAGGTAGGCGCCCTGGGCGGCGGTGACGTCCTTCGCGTCGATGCCGTAGTAGGCCTGCGCGGCGGCCTGGATGCCGTAGGCGCCCCGGCCGAAGAAGCTGGTGTTGAGGTAGCCCTCCAGGATCTCGTTCTTGCTCTTCTCCCGGTCGAGCTTGACCGAGATGAAGAACTCCTTCACCTTGCGGGTGACGGTCTGCTCCTGGGCCAGGTAGTAGTTCTTGACGTACTGCTGGGTGATGGTGGAGCCGGACTGCTTGCCCTTGCCGGTGGCGGTGTTCCAGCCGGCCCGGATCATCGCCTGGGGGTCGACGGCGGACTCGGTGTAGAAGTCGCGGTCCTCGGCGGCCAGGACGGCGTGCTGGGCGTCCTCGGAGATCCGTTCCAGGGCGACGTTCTCCCGGTTGACCTCGCCGTCGCGGGCGAGGACGGTGCCGTCGGCGTAGAGGTAGACGTTGCTCTGCTTGGTGGCGAGGGCGTTGGCCGAGGGGATCTGCACCAGTGAGTAGCCGAGGAAGAAGCCGCCGACCACCAGCAGGGCGGCGAGGACGAAGGTGCCCAGCACCATGCGCCAGGTGGGGATCAGCCGCCCCCATCCGGTCCGCTTCGGCCGCTTGGACTTCTTCTTCCCGGCGGCTCCCGGACCCCCGGGCTCCGGGGCGCCCGCGGTCTGCGGCTCCCTCGGTTCCCAGCCCTGGTGCGGCTGCTGGGGCTGCGGCTCGTCGCTCATGTCGTGCACGGACTCCTGTTTCGCGTCGTACGGTCCCGTACGGCCTTGTGCGCTTCTGCGCCCTCTTGACGCCTCTGGTGAAGACTCTCGCACCGGGTGTTCCGTTCCCGCCCGACGGCACACGTGCCGGAAAAAACCCGTGGCCGGACCCGCCGCCCTCGCACTAGGCTCCTGCGCTTCGGTGCCGGGCGGAGGAGGGGACGGTGGGTGTGGGTTCGGGACGGTTGTACGCGGCCGTGGCGGCGGGGGGATTCCGACGTTACGCGACATACCGGACGGCCACCGCCGCGGGAGTCTTCACCAACACGGTCTTCGGGCTGGTCCTGGTGTACACCTATCTCGCCCTGTGGGACGAGAAACCGCAGCTCGGCGGCTACGACCAGGCCCAGGCGGTGACCTACGTATGGCTCGGGCAGGCGCTGCTGTCCACGCTGGCGATCGCGGGCGGGGGCGTCGAGGACGAACTGATGGAGCGCATCCGTACGGGTGATGTCGCCGTCGATCTGTACCGGCCGGCCGATCTCCAGCTCTGGTGGCTGGCGGCGGACGTCGGCCGGTCGCTGTTCCAGTTGCTGGGGCGCGGAGTGGTGCCGTTCGTGTTCGGATCGGTCTTCTTCCCGATGGCGCTGCCGGGTGACGTGGCGACCTGGGCGGCGTTCCTGGTGGCGGTGGGGCTGGCGATGGTGGTCGGCTTCGCGCTGCGGTTCCTGGTGGCGCTGTCGGCGTTCTGGCTGATGGACGGCGTGGGGACGACGCAGCTCGCGATGATCGCGGGGATGTTCTGCTCGGGCATGCTGCTGCCGCTGAACGTGTTCCCGGGCACGCTGGGCGAGGTGGTGCGGGTCCTGCCGTGGTCGTCGCTGCTCCAGGCGCCGGCGGACGTGCTGCTGGGGGAGGCCGACCCGTGGGGGACGTTCGCCTTCCAGGGGGCGTGGGCTGTGGTGCTGCTGGGGGCGGGGCGGCTGGTGCAGGCGGCGGCGACACGGCGGGTGGTGGTCCAGGGTGGCTGAGACGGGGACGGCGGGGGCGGCGCGGGCGGCGGGTCCGGGGCCGGGCGCGCTCGGGGACGGGGACGGGGACGGGGACCGCCGGGGCGGGCGGGTCGCGGAGGGGGTGCGGGCCTACGGTCTGATCGCCGCCATGTGGATCAGGTCGGCCCTGGCCTACCGGACCTCGTTCGTGCTGATGGCGGTCGCCAACTTCGTGATGAGCGGGCTGGACTTCGTCGCGATCCTGCTGATGTTCTCCCGGGTCGAGGCGCTCGGCGGCTACGGGCTGCCCGAGGTGGCGTTCCTCTACGGGCTGTCCGCGGTCGCCTTCGGCCTGGCCGACCTGGCGATCGGCCCCGCCAACCGGCTCGGCTCGCGGGTGCGCGACGGGACGCTGGACGTCCTGCTGGTGCGTCCGGCGCCGGTGCTGGCCCAGGTGGCGGCGGACCGGTTCGCGCCGCGCCGGGTGGGCCGGGTGCTCCAGGGCTCGCTGGTGCTGGGGTACGCCCTGACGAGGATCGACGTGGAGTGGACGGCGGACCGGCTGCTGCTGATGCCGGTGATGATCGTCAGTGGGGCGGGGATCTTCTGCGCGGTGATGGTGGCGTCGGGCGCCTTCCAGTTCGCCGCGCAGGACGCCTCGGAGGTGGCGAACGCGTTCACCTACGGCGGGACGACGCTGCTCCAGTACCCGCCGACGGTGTTCGCGCGGGAGATGGTGCGCGGGGTGACCTTCGTGGTGCCGCTGGCCTTCGTCAACTGGCTCCCGGCGAGCCATGTGCTGGGGCGGCCGTTCCCGGTGCGGCTGCCGGAGTGGGTGGCGTTCGCGCCGCCGCTGGTGGCGGTGGCCTGCGCGGCGCTGGCGGGGCTGGCCTGGCGGGCGGGGCTGCGGTCGTACCGGAGCACGGGGAGCTGAGGGATGGGACGCGGAGTGGACGGTACGGGCGGGAGGAGCGGGGACGTGACGGAGGCGGGCGGACCGGGGGCGCGGGGGGATGCGGCGGTGCCGGGGGGCCCGGTCGCGCCGGAGGCCGCGCCGTTGCCGGAGGAGGGGGCGGCTCCGGAGCACGGGGCGGCTCCGGAGGCGACGGCGGCTCCGGAGGGGGCGGTGGGCGCGGCGGCCGGGTCCGACGCGGGCTTCATCACGCTGGACGGCGTCGAGAAGGTCTTCGACGTGCGCCGGCGCACCGGTCCGCTGCGGCGCGAGCGGCGGCGGGTCCGGGCGGTGGACGGGCTGTCGTTCACGGTGGCGCGCGGCGAGGTGGTCGGGTTCATCGGCCCGAACGGCGCGGGGAAGTCCACCACGATCAAGATGCTCACCGGCATCCTGACGCCGAGCGGCGGACGGCTGCGGGTGGCGGGCATCGACCCGTCCCGGGACCGCATCCGGCTCGCGCGCCGGATCGGTGTCGTCTTCGGCCAGCGCACGACCCTCTGGTGGGACCTGCCGCTGATCGACTCCTACCGGCTGATGCGCCGCATGTACCGGGTGCCGGAGGCCCGTTACCGGGAGAACCTGGACCGCTGCGTCGAACTCCTCCAGCTGGAGGACCTGTTGGACGTTCCCGTGCGTCAGCTCTCGCTGGGGCAGCGGATGCGCGGCGACATCGCGGCGGCGCTGCTGCACGACCCGGAGGTGCTGTACCTGGACGAGCCGACGATCGGACTGGACGTCGTCTCCAAGGCCCGGGTGCGGGAGTTCCTGCGCGACCTGAACACGGAGCGCGGCACCACGGTCCTGCTCACCACGCACGACCTCCAGGACATCGAGCAGCTCTGCTCCCGGGTGCTGGTCATCGACCACGGGCGGCTGATGTACGACGGCTCCCTCGCCGGGCTGCACGGGACGGGCCGGAGCGAACGGACCCTGGTGGTGGACCTGGAGCGGGAGCTGCCGCCGATCGAGGTGCCGCCCCCGGCCCGGGTGGTGCGGGTGGAGGGCCCCCGGCAGTGGCTGGCGTTCCCGGCGTCGGAACCGGCGGCGGGGCTGGTCGGCGGGATCGCGGCCCGCTACCCGCTGGTCGACCTGTCGGTGCGGGAACCGGACATCGAGGCCGTGATCGCCCGGATGTACGCGGACCGGACGGGCGGGTAGCGCGGGGCGGGAGGATACGGCGCCTGCGACTTCGTCGTAACCCGGGAGGGCGACGGGCGGTTCCTGGAGGTGAACCCCAGTGGGCAGTACGGATCCATCGAACAGGCGACCGGCCTGCCCATCACGGCCGCGATCTGCGACTACCTGGGGGGGGAACCGACCGGTGTCGAACACACCGGGCCCCTGGTCGGCAGGGCGCGGACGCGACTGAACACGATCGGCTTCGACCCGCGCGTCCGGCACGGCGACGGCGCGCGCGGCCTGCCCGCCGGTGCCGTGTACGACAGGATCACCGCGCCCGCGTCCGTCCGCCGCGTCCCACCCGATCGGGTGACCCACCTGCGGACGGGAGGCATCATGGTCGTCCCGGTCAGGAGCACCCTCGCAGGCGGTTCGGTCGTCCGGCTCACCAAGCTCGCCGACGGGGCCGCCGCCGGCCGCTTCCTGCACACGCCCGCCGCGTCCATGCCCCTCAGGAGCGGCGCGGAGGCAGCGGTGCCCATCCCCGCTCTCCCGGACGGCCCCGGTGCGGAAACCCGGCTCTCGGGGCGCGTGCTGGACGATTGGACGTCCTCGTTCTTCGCCCAGCTCCACCTGCCCCCCGGTCTCGTACGCGCCTACGGGCTGAACGACACCAGGCTGCACGTCACCACCCCGTACGATCCCGCCGACGGCTCCGTGGCCCGCGTCGAGGACACCCCGGACGGTCCGACGGTGGTCACCGTCGGGGGACCGCGAGATCCGTGGGGACCGGTGGAAGCCGCCCACGAGCTGTGGCTGCGGCTCAACCGGCCCCGCCGCGAATGGTTCACCGTCGAGGCCACCGCGAGTGAACGGACCGTGGCCTGCGCCGCCCCCGGCGGGCGCGTCCATCGCTGGAGGTTGCAGAGGTGACGCCCGCCGGCCCGGAACCTCCGGCCGCGGTACCGCTCCGTCCTCCGGAAGGGACGGGCGCGTGGTGGGCGGGTGGGGGCAACTCGTAGGCTGCTGTCATGACCGACGACGCCCCGGAGCTCCGCGCATCCGACGCCGACCGTGAAAGAGTCGCCGACATCCTGAGGGACGCCCTGGCCGAAGGGCGCCTGGACATGGCCGAGTTCGAGGAGCGGCTGGACGCCGCCTACCGGGCCCGCACGTACGGGGAGCTGGCACCGATCACCCGCGACCTGCCGACGGGCGCGGCGCCGGTGGTGTCGATGTCCAAGGAGCCCGCGCCCGGGGACGGCTGGGCGGACCGGGTCACCGGCGGCGAGGGCTCGTCGTCCTGGGCGGTCGCCGTGCTCTCCGGCTTCCAGCGCAAGGGCCGTTGGACGGCGCCGAGGAAGTTCACCTGCTTCACCCTCTTCGGCGGCGGCGAGGTCGACCTGCGCGAGGCCAACTTCGTGGACCGCGAGATCGTCATCAACTGCGTCGCGGTCATGGGCGGGGTGAACGTGATCGTGCCGCACGGCGTCGAGGTGGTGGTGCGCGGCATCGGCATCATGGGCGGCTTCGACCACCGCGAGGAGGGCGTCCCGCCCGATCCGGGCGCCCCGCGCGTGATCGTGACGGGCTTCGCCCTCTGGGGCGGGGTCGGCGTCGAGCGGAAGCTGACCCGGGCCGAGAAGCAGCGGCTCAAGGAGGAGCGCCGCCAGGACAGGCTGGACCGCAAGGCGGCCCGCAGGGACCTGCACGACGCCCTCCGCGACGAGGTGGAGGGCTCCCACCGCCGGATGATCGACGGCCACCGCGAACGGGCCCGGGAGCACCGCGACGAGATCCGCGCGGAGCGCCGGGAGCGGCGGGACCGCCGCCACGACGAGTACTGACGCCCCGTCGGACGCGGCGCGGGCCGGATGACGGGACCGGGACGCCCGGTGCGGTGCCCGGGGCGTGTCCCCGGGACGCGGTGCCGTGCGGCGCGGGTGCGCGGCGGGTGCCGGGCCCCGGGTGACCCCGGGTGACCCCGGTGGTACGGCCCGGGGTCGCCGTCCCTGAGCCGTGGTTCCTGGGTGCCGTGCCGTGCCGTGACGTCCGGTGCGGTGAATCGCCGGTGCGGTGCGGTGCGGTGCGGTGAGGGCGGGGGCCGGGTGCCGGAGGTGTGACGGCCAGGCGCCGCTTCCCTCGTGCCGCTTCCCTCGTGCAGCTTCTCGCGCGCCGCTTCCCTCGTGCCGCTTCCCTCGTGCAGCTTCCCTCGCGCCGCTTCCCGGGCGGTGAGCCCCGGGGCTGTGCTCCCGCGAGGCGCGTCCGGACCCGAGCGACCCGATCGCGCGGCCGGGGGTCGCGGCCCGGCCCGGGTCACAGCTGGGCCCGGGGGGCCTCTTTCAGCAGTGCGCGCGGGTCGAGGGTCTCGGCCATCCGGGCGTATCCCCGGTCGCCCGGGTGCAGATGGTCCCCGGAGTCGTACTCCGCGCGCAGCCGGCTCGGGTCGGCGGGGTCGCGCAGGGCCCGGTCGAAGTCGACGACCGCGTCGAACACCCGGCCCGAGCGGATCTCCGCGTTGATCTCCTGGCGCAGGGCCTCGCGGGCCCCGGTGTAGCCGCTGTAGCCGCCGAACGGCGTCACCGTCGCGCCGACGACCCGCAGCCCCCGGGAGCGGGCCTCGTCGGCCATGGTGCGCAGCCCGGCGAGCAGGCTGTCCCGGTCGGCCAGTTCGGGGCTGTGCAGGATGTCGTTGACGCCGAGCGCGATGACGACGGCCCTCACGTTGGTGCGGCCCAGCACGTCCCGGGAGAACCGGCTGAGCCCGCTGGGGTTGTCCGCCGGGCGGCCCGACTTGCTGGTCAGCACCCGGTTCCCGCTGATGCCCCCGTTGACGACGCTGTAACGGGGCACGTCCCGTTGCCCGTCCTCGTTCTTGTGGCTCGCGGCGGCGCGCAGCCGGGCGCCGAAGACGTCCGGCCAGCGGCGGTTGGCGTCCGGGGTGGAGCCGTAGCCGTCGGTGATCGAGTCGCCGAAGGCCACCACGGTGCCGTCCGCCTCGTGGGTGAGCACGTCCAGCGCGGTCAGGTAGCGCCAGTACGGCGTCCGCTCGGTGTACGCGGCGCCCGCCGTGTCCTCGGTGCGGTCGCCCTCGGCGAGGAAGCTCGTCTGCAGGGCGCGCGGGTGGTAGGTGACCGGCCCCGAGGGGGTGGGGGAGTACGTGGTGACCAGGACGTCGCCGCCGTACGGCACGGGGATCCGGGCGGCGTCGCTCATCACCTGGCCGCCGGGCGGGATCACGACGGCCGCGCTCCCGGCGAAGGTGAGCCGGCGCATGCTGGTGGCGACCGCGGTCGGGGCGCCGCCCCCGGCGGCCAGGGCGACCGAGGCGTGGCTGATGGTCAGCGGGGACTGGCCGTAGAGGTTGGACAGGGTGACCCTGGCCCCCGTGCCGCCGACGCCGGAGTGCACGACGTTGCGCACGGAACGGCCCGCGACGCCGGTCTCCTCCGTACCCGGCTCGGCGGCGGCCGGGGCGGCGGCCCAGGCACCCACCCAGACGCCGGTGGAGGCGGGCGCGACGCCGCCCTCGCCGCGGGGGTGGCCGGCGGCCACGCGGGCGGGGCCCCGGGCCGTGCCGTCGTCGGACGCCGTCGCGGCGTATATGGCGCTGGACAGGGCCAGGATCAGGACGACGATCGCGGCGATCAGGGCACGGTGCTTTGCGGGGGACGCCTGGGCGTTCCCGTCACGACCCCGGGTCATGCTGTGGTGTCTCCTCGGGCGAGGGGAGCCCTCGACGCTGCTCGGGCTCCGGTTCCGCTGAGCCCATGATGGGCCATGGGCCGGGGAAGTGCCGCCGGAACCCCGGGCGTTCCCCCTCGGGTGCAGACGCCGGGAACTCCCGCGTCGTTCCCGGAGTCCCCAGGAAGAGACAATGGCCACGCGACAAGACGGAGAACGGACGAACGGCATGAACGGCGACCAGCCACACCCCTCGCCCGGCCACGGCCCCCGGCCCGGGGACGGGGACCGGCGTCCCGGCCGGGGCACGGCGGAGGACGGGGCTCCCGGCGGGGACGCGGGCACCGGGGCGGGTGCCGCGCGGGGCACGGGGGAGGCCGGGGCCGCCGGGCCCGGCGAGGCCGCCGGAGCCGCCGATCGAGCGGAGGGCCGGGGGACCGGCGGGGACCCGCAAGGCGCCCGGCCCTCACGGGGCGCGGAGGGTCTCGGGGCCGGTGACGGGCAAGGGGACACCGGCGCCGGTGAGGGACCGGGGCCCGGGCCGGGCGGTGCAGCCGGGGACGGTTCGGGTTCCACCGGGCGGGGCTCGGGATCCACCGCGGGCGGGAGCGCCTCGCGGGGCGCCGCGGCCGGGGAAGGTCCTGACTCGGCCGGTGGGCCGGGAGCCGCCGAGGGGTCCGGAGCGGCCGGGCGGTCCGGCGCCGCCGAAGAGGCCGAGGGCACCGGCGCCGCCGAGGGGTCCGGGGGATCCGAGGGGCCCGGGAGGCCGGGAGCCCCGGACGGTGACGGCTCCGCCGAGCGCACCGCCTCCGCCGGGCCCTCCGAGTCCGGCGCCCCCTCCGCCGGGGCCGGTGACTCGGCCACCGCCACCACCGACTCCACCGCCACCTCCCGCACCCCCCGGGGCGACCGCGCGGCGCGGGCCGCCGGGGCCACCCGTACCGCCCCGGGCCCCCACGCCCCCGGCCCCGCCGCCCCCCGCGCAGGGGCGGCCCGGGGCTTCCGTACCACCAGGGCCTCCCGGCCCGCCGCCCCCGGCGTCGGTGTCCGCGCCATGGCCGCCTTCAGCGCCGCCGACGAGGAGAAGCAGCGCGGCGTACGGCGGATGAAGACGATCGCGCTCGGGCTGCTGCTGTTCGTCGCCGTCGTCTACGGCCTGGCCGAGTGGGCCGCCCACCAGGGCGCCGGCGCCTGGGCCGGGTACGTGTCGGCCGCCGCCGAGGCCGGCATGGTCGGCGCGCTCGCCGACTGGTTCGCGGTCACCGCCCTGTTCCGCCGCCCGCTCGGCCTGCCCATCCCGCACACCGCGATCATCCCCACCAAGAAGGACCAGCTCGGCGTCTCCCTGGGCGAGTTCGTCGGGGAGAACTTCCTCTCCGAGGACGTCGTGCGGGGACGGCTGCGCGCCGTCGGCATCGGCGGCCGCCTCGGCGCCTGGCTCGCCGTACCCGACCACGCCGACCGGGTCACCGCCGAACTCGCCGCCGCCCTGCGCGGCGCGCTCACCGTGCTGCGCGACTCCGACGTCCAGGCCGTGGTGGGCGAGGCCATCACCCGGCGGGCCGGGGCCCAGGAGATCGCCCCCGGCATCGGCCGGATGCTGGACCGGGTCGTCGCCGACGGCGGGCACAAGCGCGTCGTCGACCTCGTCGTCACCCGCGCCCACGACTGGCTGGTGCTGCACGGCGACTCCGTGATGGGCGCCGTGCAGGGCGGCGCCCCCGGATGGACGCCCCGCTTCGTCGACCGCAAGGTGGGCGAGCGCGTCTACAAGGAGCTGCTGCGCTTCGTCACCGAGATGCGCGACATGCCCGCCCACCCCGCGCGCGGCGCCCTGGACCGCTTCCTCACCGACTTCGCCGCCGACCTCCAGTCCGACACCGAGACCCGCGCCCGCGTGGAGCGGCTCAAGACCGAGGTGCTCGGCCGGGGCGAGGTCCAGGACCTCATCGCCTCCGCCTGGACGGCCGTGCGGTCCATGATCGTCTCCGCGGCGGAGGACGAGCGCAGCGAACTGCGCCTGCGGGTCCGGGCCTCGCTGCTGTCGCTGGGCGCCCGGACGGCCCGGGACGCCCGCCTCCGGGACAAGGTCGACGGCTGGGTGGAGGGCGCGGCGGTCTACGTCGTCACCACCTACCGCAAGGAGATCACCTCCCTGATCACGGACACCGTGGCGAGCTGGGACGCCGAGCACACCACCCGGAAGATCGAGGCGAACATCGGCCGGGACCTCCAGTTCATCCGGATCAACGGCACGGTCGTCGGCTCCCTCGCCGGACTGCTGATCCACACCGTCTCCCGCATGCTGGGGGCGTAGCGGCGCGACCGCGGTGCGTGAGCCGCCCGGTCGCGGGCACCCGCTCCGGGCCGCCCGGTGTTCCCGGGGGCGCCCGCGGGCCACCGCCGGAGCAGTCCTCACCCCGAGAGGGAGCCATGACAGCGGACGCGTCGTCGCCGGGCTCCGTGCCCGGAGCCACCGGAACCATCACCACCGCGGTCCCGGCCCGGCTGGACCGCCTGCCCTGGTCCCGCTGGCACTGGATGATCGTGATCGGCCTCGGCACCGTCTGGATCCTGGACGGCCTGGAGGTCACGATCGTCGGCAACGTGGCCGGCCGGATCGCCGAGGACGGCAGCGGACTGGACATCACGTCCGCCCAGATCACCGGCCTGGCCGCGGCCCTCTACGTGGCCGGCGCCTGCTCCGGCGCCCTGTTCTTCGGCTGGCTGACCGACCGGCACGGGCGCAAGAAGCTGTTCATGGTCACCCTGGTGGTCTATCTGACGGCGACCGCGCTGACCGCCGTCTCCTTCGAGTCCTGGTGGTTCTTCCTCTTCCGGTTCCTGACCGGCTTCGGCATCGGCGGCGAGTACGCGGCCATCAACTCCGCCATCGACGAGCTGATCCCCTCCCACTACCGGGGCCGGGTCGACCTCATCATCAACGGCAGCTACTGGCTCGGCGCCATCGGCGGCTCCCTGCTGTCCATCGTGATGCTGGACACCGCCGTCTTCCCGAAGGACCTCGGCTGGCGGCTCAGCTTCGGCCTCGGCGTCGTCCTCGGGCTGGTCATCCTCCTGGTGCGGCGGCACGTCCCGGAGAGCCCGCGATGGCAGTTCATCCACGGCCACGGCGACGCGGCCGACCGGCTCGTCACCTCAGTCGAGCGGGAGATCGAGCGGGAGAAGGGGATCCGGCTGCCGGAGCCCGCCGGTGAGATCACCGTCCACCAGCGCAAGAGCATCGGCTTCGGCCTGATCGCCCGGACCGTCTTCCGCCGCTACCCGCGCCGCGCGGTCCTCGGCCTGTCGCTCTTCATCGGCCAGGCGTTCCTGTACAACGCCATCACCTTCGGCTTCGGCACCATCCTGATCACCTTCTTCGACGTGCCGACCGGCCGCACCGGCTACTACTTCGCCGTGATCGCCGCCGGGAACTTCATGGGACCGCTGCTGCTCGGCAGGCTCTTCGACACCGTCGGGCGCCGGATCATGATCTCCGGCACCTATCTGCTCTCCGGCCTGCTGCTGTTCGGCACGGCCTGGCTGTTCGACCGCGGCTCCCTGTCGGCGACGACGATGACGGCCTGCTGGTGCGTGGTGCTGTTCTTCGCCTCGGCGGGCGCCTCCAGCGCCTACCTCACGGTCTCCGAGATCTTCCCGATGGAGACCCGCGCCATGGCCATCGCCTTCTTCTACGCCCTCGGCACCGCCGCCGGAGGCATCAGCGGCCCGCTGCTCTTCGCCGATCTCACGGAGTCCGGGGTGGTCGGCGACACGGCGCTGGCGTTCCGGATCGGCGCCGGGCTGATGTGCGCGGCGGGGCTGGTGGCGGCGTTCCTCGCGGTGAACGCGGAGCGCCGGTCGCTGGAGGACATCGCGGAGCCGCTGTCGGCGGCGGGGGCGGGGGAGGGGCCGGACGCGGGGCCGGGGTCAGGCGCGGGGGCGGGCGCGGGACCGGGGCCCGGACCGGGCGGGAAGGGCTGACCCGGGCGGGTCCTCCCGGCCCGGCCCCGGGCGGACGTACGGTGCGGGGACCGGTACGACGGACCGCCACGAGGGAGCGCGACGACGATGACCATCCGCAGGATCGTCCCCAACATCGAGGTCGGCGACGGGGAGGGGATGCGCGCGAACGGCGACTTCTACGGCCTGCTGGGCTTCGAGGAGGTCATGGACATGGGCTGGGTGCGCACCCTGGCCTCCCCCTCCGAACCCACCGCGCAGATCAGCTTCCTCACCCGGGAGCGCACCGGGCCCGTCGTCCCCGACCTGAGCGTGGAGGTGGAGGACGTGGACGCGGTGTACGCCCGGATGCGGGCCGCCGGCGCCGAGATCGTCCTCGAACCGCAGGACGAGGAGTGGGGCGTGCGCCGCTTCTTCGTCCGCGACCCGAACGGCCGCGTGGTGAACGTCCTCACGCACCGGGGGTGACGCGGGACGGTCCGCCGGGCGGCCGGGCGCGGAGCCGGGGCGCCGGGGGCGGAGCCACGCGTCCCGACCCGGGGCGGTGCCTCGGCGGAAGGGTGCGTCGGCGGCGCGGCGGGGCGTCGCACGGCGGCGGGGCGTCGCGCGGCCGGGAGGCCCGGCCCCGTAGCGGTGCGGCCCCGGGGTGACGGTCACCCGTCGCCGGGCGGTCCCGCGAGCGCGGGGGCGCCGGGGGCGCGGGGGGCGCCGCCGTCGGCCGGCGGCTCAGGCGCGGCGGTCGGCGACGGCCCAGGAGGCCAGGGCGACGGCCCCGGCGACCCCGAACACGGCGGGCCAGGCGCCGACCTTCTTGGCCAGCGGATGCGATCCGGCGAAGGCGGCGACGTAGGCGGCGGACAGCGCGCCGGCGGCCGGGCCCCCGGCCCGCTCCCGCCACTGCCGCGCGGCGGCGGCCCCGGCGGCGGCCAGGACGACCCCGCCGAGCTGCCGTTTCCCGGTCCAGCGGGCCACGCCGTACCCGCCGACGAGACCACCCGCGGCGACCACCGCGCTGGGAACCCTGGCCATGCCTGCCTCCTGCCCTGCTGACGCCGTACGTCCGTCACCGCGAGGGTAGTCCGCCCGGGCGGGACCGCTCACGCCGGGCGGGCCCCGGCGGGGTCCGGCGCGCACCACCGGCCGGCCCCCGTGGCTCCGGCGGGAGTGAGACGCAGGTCACCATACGAACAGCGCGCGTACCCGTCACATCGGCGGCCCCGCGTCCGTCGTAGCTGTGTGGACCGGGGGCGAGCCCCCCACCCAGCGATTCGACCTGAACGACGGAGGCACCACCATGGAAGCGCGTCTCAACATGTTCGGCAGCCCGCTCGCGGGCAAGTTCCTGCGCCACATCAACTCGGCCGGCAAGATCCTCGGCGACTCGTCCCTGCCGGAGGCGACGCAGGAGCTGGTGAAGATCCGCGCCAGCCAGATCAACGGCTGCGGCTTCTGCCTCGACATGCACACCAAGGACGCCGCGAAGGCGGGCGAGACCTCGCTCCGCCTCAACCTGATCGCGGCCTGGCGGGAGGCCAAGGTCTTCACCGACGCCGAACGCGCCGCCCTCGAACTGACCGAGCAGGGCACCCGCCTCCCCGACGGCGGCCACGTCACGGACGAGGTCTGGGCGAACGCGGCCCGCCACTACGACGAGGAGCAACTCACCGCGCTGGTCGGGCTGATCGCCCTGATCAACACGTACAACCGCCTGAACGTCATCGTCCAGCAGCCGGCCGGCGACTACGAACCGGGCATGTTCGGCTGATCCGATTCCCGCTGTCCCCGGGCCCGCGCGGCAGAGCGCCCCCGGCACGGCGTGCGCCTGGGGCAGGGAGGGCGGCGCACCCCTCCCTGCCCGGGCGGTGGGATCAACTGGCCTGGATGGCCGCCGAGTAGGCCCACACATCGGCGGGCAACTCGTGATGGAGATGCCATTTGATGGCCATCGGCTTGCTGCCCGTGTGGTCGACGTAGCTTGCCGGGCCAAGGAGCATCCAGGGCTGGGCCTTCTTTATGTCCGTGTTCTTGTACCGGCGCATGAAGAGAAGGACGTGGCTGCCGCGCTTGGCGTGCTGCTGGTAGCGCAGTCCAGTCGAAGACCCGGCCGCAGTCGCGTTCTGTGACTCCCAATGGAAAAGGGAGGGGTTCAGCGCGTAGTCCTTGTAGCGGACCGTCGGCGAGAATTCTCTCTCGTTCTTCTCCGAGGTGATGAGAAGGACATCCGTCTGGAACTCCTCGGCCCATCCGACACCCTGGGCGAAGCTCTTGGGCATCCTGCCCCCGAGGCGGGCGACCCCGAGGGCGGCCAGGATCTCCGACCGGTTGTACGAGCTGTGGACCTTCATCGGGATGCCGCTGAGGCTGCCGGACAAGGGGATCGGAACGTGGTCGGCTTGCTGCATGACATGAGCCAGCACTTGGCGAAGCTCGTCCCGAACTGCACGGAGCGGGCGTAGTGACGCGAGGCCCTCGTCATAGCTGGTGAACCCGCCCGCGTCATCCCAGAGGGTGAAGAACAGCATGCGGGCGTAAGCCTGGTCACGAGGGCTCAGGACATCGTACGGGGAAGCCTGATCATCCAGGATGCGGTCATATGCCTGAGCTCGTTCGGGGTCATCGACATGGAGGAAGGAGTGGACCCGCTTCAGTAGCGCTGACTCGGCGTCCGAGGCGCTTCCGGTGAGTAGGGAAGCCCGGCGGAGGATCGCCGTCCATGAGTGGTTGCTCCGGTAGAGCTCGCTGATGTCGCGACGGCTTTCTCGAAGATAGTCCGCCAGTCGAGGAGTGCTGTATGCCTTCACCTCCTTCACGAGGGTGTTCACCGTCGCGCCCAGTTGGGTGCGGATGTTGTCGAGGACGAGATCCTTCGCTTTGCCTTCCAGGATGATCTGGCACCCGGACGGCAGCTGTGGAAAATCCCGCTCCATGTGTTCGACGAGTCGATTGCGTGAAAGGTTGGTCAGGGCGCGGAATTGTTCTTCGAAGCGGAATTCTGCCCGGTGCTGTCCGATGAAGTCCAGTACGGTCAGCACTGGCTTCGTCTCGGTACGCCTGAGCCCCCGCCCGAGTTGCTGGAGGAAGACCGTCGCGCTGCTGGTGGGGCGCAGCAGGAGCAGGGTGTCCACGTCAGGGATGTCGAGTCCCTCGTTGAAAAGGTCCACCGAGAAGATCACTTGCAGCTTGCCGTCACGGAGATCGGCGAGAGCGGAGGCACGTACATCGGGCGAGGAGTCGCTATCGAGCGCCACTGCTTGGAAGTTCGCCCTGCGGAAGAAGTCCGCCATGTAGTGGGCATGCGCCTTGGTCACGCAGAACCCGAGGGCCCGCATGGCACCGGGATGAGAGATCTTGTCCTGGATCTGCTTGACCACGATGCGGGCACGGGCATCCGTGCCGGTGAACAGGTTGCCGAGTTCCTGATCAAGGTAGGCGCCCTTCCGCCAGCTCAGCCTGGTCAGATCCATGCCGTCGGGGATGCCGAAGTAGTGGAACGGACTGAGTAGTTCGTTCTCCAGGGCTTCCCACAATCGCATTTCGGCGGCGATCCGGCCCTCGAAGTATTCGTCCTGCACGTTGCGGCCGTCCATCCGCTCCGGCGTCGCGGTGAGACCGAGCAGTTCCTCCGGGGCGAAGTGATCGATGATCCTCCGGTAGGTGCTGGCCGTGGAGTGGTGGAACTCGTCGATGACGATGATGTCGAAGTGGTCGGGAGCCAATTGCTCCAGCCGTTGGGCATGGAGGGACTGGACACTGGCGAAGACGTGGTTCCACTCACGGGGGTCCGCGCCGCTGTGCAGCAGTTCACCGAAGGAGGCGTCGTCCAGAACCTCGCGATAGGTGCGGAGGGACTGCTTGAGGATCTCCTTGCGGTGTGCCACGAAGAGCAGCCGCGGACGGCCTCCAGTCGCGTTCGTGCACAGGCTTCGGTAGTCGAGGGCAGCCATCACGGTCTTGCCCGTCCCCGTGGCTGCCACGAGCAGATTGCGGTGCCGGTCGTGGACCTCGCGCTCCACGTTCAATCGCTCCAGCATGTCCCGCTGGTGGGGGAACGGGCGCACGGCCAGGCCGGACAGACTGATCTTCAGGTCGCCGGGTGCGGTGGAACCGCCTGCCTGAGCCAATGCGCCGTCGAGGCGCTCGGCATGCAGGTCGGGGTCGTACGTCTCGAACGCGCCGTCGTTCCAATAGGCGTCAAAGGTTGCCTCGAACTTGTCCAACACGGCTGGAGTGGCCACCGAGGAGAGGCGCACATTCCATTCCAGGCCGTCGAGGAGCGCTGCCCGAGACAGGTTCGAGCTGCCGACGTACGCGGTGTCGAAACCCGACTTCCGCCGGAAGAGCCAGGCTTTGGCGTGCAAGCGGGTCGAGCGGATCTCGTAGTTGACCTTCACCGTGGCGCCGAAGTCGCGTACGAGACGGTCGAGGGCGTGGCGATCGGTAGCGCCCATGTACGTGGTGGTGATGACACGAATCGGTACGCCGCGTTCTTTGGCGGCGCGCAGTACGTCCTCTAGGACGCGGAGGCCGTACCACTTCACGAAGGCGCACAGCAGATCGATGCGGTCCGCGGTGGCGAGCTCCGCCCTCAGCTCTGTGCCCAGACTGAGGTCCTCGGGCGCGTTGGTGAGCAGCGAGGTCTCAGAGAGCGGGGTCAACGGGCGGATCGCGTAGGCTCCGGGAGCCTCCTGCTCGGCCAGCGCCAGCAGTTGACGCGGGCCCTCGATGATCGACTCGGTTGTCTCTCGCCCGGAGGCGGTGTCGTGCAGGGAACGCAGTATGCGGTTGGCGTAGGGCACCTGCTGGTCGAGCGGGAGGCGAAGAAGCCGCTCCGCGATCACCTCGGCGATGTGCCGTGCCAGTACATGAGGCGATGACTCCGCGCTGACCTGCGCGTCGACCGCTTTCCATCCCGCGGCTTCGAGACGGTCCAGATCACCGCGCACACCGTCGGTGATCAGCTTCTCGTAGACGCCCGCAATCGGCTGCGCTGTACTTGCCGCCTCGTCCACCTGGCCCCCTTGCCCTACTCCATTGATGTGACTCAGTTCTAACAGGAGTCACCGACGCAAGGGGAAGCTCATCCCCCTAGGGTGCGGGCGGGCCGACCTGGGAGCGCGACACCACCCCGCATGGCCCCTGTCCTCCGCGGATGTGCGCCGGGTGCGGGGGGTGCAACGGGGCGGCATGAGGACGTGAGGCGGGTGGTGAAGTCCGGACGGTCCCCTGGAGCCCTGAGCAGCGAAGGATGGGGAGTGTCATGTACGGAGGCGACATCTTCCTGCTGGTGGAGATGCAGAAGTAGGAGGTCGACGTGCCCGGCGCGCGGTTGGTGTGCAGCACCAACATGTTCTCCCTCTCGGATTCCTCCTCAGCAACAGGGGTGGCCGATGCACCCTCACCGCCGAGTGCCGGCAGAACGCTACGGAACGGGACATCTCCGGTCGACTACTACCCGGAACTCGCCGGTGCCGAGGTAGCGGAAGGCATCACGCCCCTGGCCCGATTAGATGACCGGGTCCTCTCGGTGCTCGGTGCTCAGTAGTCCCTTCCAACGCGTTGTGCGGTCCCTGGCCTCCGGGACGCCGAGACCGCAGCTCGCCTGGCCGTGAAGACCAACTCGACGATTCTCAGGCTCCCTTGCGTGGGTGCTCCCTCGTGCCGAGGTCCGGCCGCGCGAGGATCTGTACCCGGCCGCCGGCGACCGCCGTCAACCGGACCGCGAGCGGGGCGGGTTCACAGGGGCACCCCTCACGGGCGCTACCGGTCCTTCGTGCGACAGCCGTTGAACCCCTCGTCCGGGGAGCTCGGTCGGCTTCCGTTCCCCGTCGTGCGCGGGATCGTGCTCCGTTCCGTCCGCAACGGGCGGGCTTCCGCGGGGAAGTCGCCGCGACGGCTCACGGCTCACGGCTGACCGGGTCGGCCTCGGCTCCGGTGAGCGGTCCCGAGTCCGAGCCGTTCTGCGGCAGCCCCTCCGGCCCCGACGCCTCGGTCGCGATGGAGCACGTGGTCTTCCGCCGCGCCCGGCGCGGCGGACCTGTGCCGCATGGGCTCTCGGCGGCCATCGGGGCGGGCTCGCGCGGCGCGCCGGTCGGGCCGTCCGGGGCGGGAAGGGAGCAGCCTTGCGAGGCTCATCTCCCGTCCGCGATAGCCGTGTTCGGGTACCGTGCGGTTCGGCGGGTGCCCCGCCGTCGGTGCGACCGGGACGCGCTGCGGCGCGGCGTCGGACACATCCCGCGGGAGGCGCACCCGCGCAACCGCACGGCCCTGGAGAACCCGCCCCCGGGACAGGACCTGCCGCTGGAGCAGGTGCGGAAGCGCCGCGCGGGGTGGGCGTCCTCGGCTTCCCCGACGAACTGCCCATGGGCCCGCACATCCGGGCCGGCCGCGGAAAGGAACGGTGATGGAGTACTCCGTCCTGCTGCCCATCGGCCCCACCCGGCCCGAGCAGGCCGTCCCCTTCGCCAACCTGGTGCGGTGGACGGCCGCCGAGCGGCTGTGGCTGGGGCAGGGCATGGTGCTGGAGTCGCAGCACCTGGTGAGCTGGCTCTCCGGGCTCGGCATCCGGGTGCCCACCGGCTTCGGCGTCTCGCTGATGCCGTTCCGGTCGCCCTACCACGCCGCGGTCGAGGCGCGTTCCGTCGCGATCACCACCGGCCGTCCGGTGGTCGCCGGGTTCGGCCCCGGCGCGGTCGCGCTCCAGCGGGGCCTGCTCGGACGGCCCTACAGGAGCCAGATCGGCGCCGCCAAGGAGTACGTCCGGATCGTGCGGGACCTGCTGGCGGGCCGTACCGCGGAGGCGGAGGGCGGGCACTTCACCGTCTCGGCGACTCTCCTGCCGGCCCCGGCACCGCCGGTATCGGTCGGCCTCGGGGTGCTGCGCGAGCGGATGGCGGTCGCGGCGGGGGAGGTCGCCGACGCGGCCGTCACCTGGATGGCGGGTGCGCGGTACCTCGCGGACACGCTGGTCCCGGCGATGCGGGGCGCCGACCGCGGCCCCGGCGCCCCGCTGCGGGTGAGCGCCATCGTGCCCTTCGCCCTGGCGGCACCCGGCCGCGACCCGGTCGCCCTCGCGTCGGCGGCGTGCGGTTCGCACATCCGACTGCCGCACTACCGGGACACGTTGCGCCGGGCCGGCGTCGTCGTGCGGGGCGAGGCGGGCGAGGACGCGCGGGCGCTGGTCGACGCCGGGGTGTTCCTGTACGGGGACGCCGACGGGATCCACGGCGCGCTCGGGGAGTTCGCGGCGGCCGGGGTGGACGAGGTGGTGCTGAACGCCACGGGCGTGACCCTGACGCACGGCCCCGAGGCGGCGGCCGACGACCTGCTGGAGATGCTGCGGGGCGTCACCCCCGAAGCGGAGCCGGGTGAGCCGGACCGGGATTGACCGGCGGAGCGGGGTGACCGGCATACCGGGATGGCGGGCACACCGAGGTGACGGGCACACCGAGGTGACGGGCGTACCGAGGTGACGGGCGTACCGGGATGACGGCATCAGGTCCCCGGCGGGCGCGGGCGCCCAAGCACCGGCGCCCGCGGAGAGCCCGGAGACGCCCGGGGCGCCAGCGGACGTGTGCTCGCGGGATGCGCGGCGCAAGATCCGCAGGGTGCCGTCCCGGCCGCCTCCGGCTCGGCCGCCGCCGCGTGCGCGCCTCGCCCCGCGGCGGCAGCCCTCGGCCGCGCAGCGCGTGCCCGGTGCCGCGCGCGCCCGGTATCGCGCGTGCCCAAGGGAGACGGCCCGGCCCACCTCGCCCCCTCGGCGCGCCGCGCGCAGCCTCCGGCCGCGCCGCGGAAGGTGCGCGGCCGGTCGCCGAGGTCCGTGACCGCGCGGTCCCCGGGACCGCGCGGTCGAGGCCGAGGCGGAGCCCGGTCGGACGGCCACGGGTGCCGGCGGCGTCCGAACCGGGGCTCCGGCCCAGGAGGCGGGAGCGTCACGAAATGCTGCGACGCCCTCGCCCGGGAAGGGCGCCGGGGCCGTTCAGCCCGCTTCGGTCGCCCGGACGCCGGTCCCGTGGCACCCCGCGTAGGGGCGTCCCGAACCGCACCAGCACTCCGCCCCCCGCTCCGGCGGCCACGCGGTCGCCCGGCCCCGGGCCGCCAGGGTGGTGGCGTACTGGGGGAGCAGGGACACGTCGGACGGGGAGGCGGCCTCGGAGGCGGCGAAGGCCTCGTAGGAGGGGACCGTGCCGTGGACGACGCCCAGGTTCGCGGTGCCGGAGGCGGCGAGTTCGCGCAGCGCGTCCTCCACGGTGGCGGCGTGCCCCGCGGGCGAGGGGTACTCGTCGGCCAACGCCGGGTAGGAGTCCAGCAGTTCGGCCAGCTCGTCCTCCGGCCAGTGCAGCACGGCGACGGGGAAGGGGCGCGAGAGCGCCTCGCGGTAGGCGCCCAGTTCGGCGCGGAGCCGGGAGATCTCCGCCTCCAGGTCGGCCGGGTCGTCGGATCCCAGCGACCACACCCGGCCGGGGTCGTGCAGCTCGTCCAGGGTGACCGGCATCGAGTGCAGGGTGTCCGCCAGACGGTCCCAGTCGTCGTGCGGCGCGCCCAGCATCCGCCGCACCCGGTGCCGTCCGTAGAGCAACGGGTGCGTGGCGTACGGGGGTTCGGTGACGCCGGTCAGCAGCAGACGGGCGCCCTCGGTGAACGTCTCCTGCGCCGCCTCCAGTTCGTCGTGCGCCTCCAGGGCCTCGGCGGCGATCACCCACGGCGCCGGATCGCGGGGGGCCGCCGTGCGCACGCCGTCGATGATCGCGCGGGCCTCCGCCTCGTGGCCGTACTCCCACAGGTTGGACGCCTTGAGCGCGCGGACCAGGGCCGGGCCGTCGAGGCCGGCGGGGGAGGAGAGCAGGCGGTCGTAGAGCCCGGTCGCGGCGGCCCGGTCGCCGGACAGCTCCAGATGGGCCGCGGCGCGCAGCAGCAGCGCCTCGGCGTCCTCCGGGTAGAGCCCGGCGGTCCGTTCCAGGCGGGCCGCCTCGGCGGAGTGGTCGACGTTCTCGGCAGGCGTGTCGGGGCGCATGGGTGACACGGTACTGCGGCCGGATGACGGGAGCGGGGCGCCGGCCGCCGCGACGGGTGAACCGGACGGGACGGTCCCGGGACCCCGCCCGCCCCCTGCCCTGCCCCGCCCTCGGTCCCGCCGGTGCGGGTTGCGCTCCCGGTCCCTCGACGGGTTCCTCCCCCGGCCGCGCCGGTCGCGCTTTCGGGGCGCCGGGCCGGGGGAGGGACGGGGGCTGCGCCTCCCGGGGCCGTGGGCTCCCGCCCGTCCCCGAGCACGCCGGATCGGGGCGCCCGCGGGTCCGGGCGCCCTGGGGCAGCGCGGGCCCGCCGGGGTATAAAGGGCGGACGCGTCCCTGAGCGAGGCGAGCGGAGGGAGGGGTGCCGATGGGTTCCGGGAGAACCGGCCGGGCCGTCCCGCGCCCCCTGCTCGTCCTGCTGCTCGTGCTGCTCCCCGCCGCCCTCGTCGAGGCCGGCGGCCTCACCGCCGGGCTCGCGCTCGCCGTGACCGCCACCGCCGCGGCCGGGGCGGCGCTCGCCGTCTGCGCGGTCATCACCGCCCGTTGCGCGCCCGCCGTGCCGCCCACCCGGGTCCGCACCGCGATCCGCGACCGCGACCTGCGCACCGCCTTCCTGCCGCAGCGCGACCCCGACGCACCCGGCCGCCGCAGGCCCAGGGCACCGGGCGCGGCCCTCCCGGCGACCGCCGCGTAGGGCACCCCCGGAGCGTCTCCGAGGCCCCCGCGCGGGCCGCGTCGTCATGCCGCCGTTCCCACCGCCCGGCACGACGAGACCCCCGGAGGGCTCCGTACCCATGTCCCCGTCCGCACCCCTGGCCGCCTTCGCCGCCCTGGTCGAGCGCCTCGCCGACCTGCTCCAGCCCCTGTTCGGCGCGTCCGCCGCGGCCGCCGCCGTCGTCCTGTTCACCGCGCTCGTACGGCTCCTCGTCCACCCCCTGTCCCGGGCCGCCGCGCGCGGCCAGAAGGCGCGCGCCGCGCTCCGGCCGAGGATCGCGGAGCTGCGCCGGCGGCACGGCCGCGACCCCGAGCGGTTCCAGCGGGCCCTGCTGGAGCTGCACGCCGAGGAGAAGGTGTCGCCGCTCTCCGGCTGCCTGCCCGGCCTGTGCCAACTGCCCGCCTTCTTCCTCCTCTACCAGGTGTTCTCCCGCTCCTCGATCGGCGGGGAGGCCAACGCCCTGCTCTCCCACCGGCTGTTCGCGGCGCCGCTCGGCGGCCGGTGGGCCGACGCCCTCGCCGACGGCGGACCCGCGGGCGGCGCCGGACTCGTCCACGCCGGACTCCTGGCCGTGGTCGCGGTCGTCGCGCTGGCGGGCTACCGGCTGACCCGGCGGACGATGGACCGGCAGCCGCCGGTGCCCGCCGCGGCCGTGGAGGGGGAGGGAATGCCGGGACTGGCCGCCGTCGGCCGGATCATGCCCTTCATGTCCTTCTTCACACTGGTCACCGTGGCCGTCGTGCCCCTGGCCGCCGGGCTCTACCTCGCCACCAGCGCGGCCTGGAGCACCGTCGAACGGGCCGTGCTGTACGGCTGACGGCCCGCCGCCCGCCCGCCCCGGGTGGTCCGGAGGATGAACGGCTGTTGCGGACCGGGCCCCGCGGCTGGACGATCACACCGTCCTCCCGGGGCCCCGGCCGTGTCCGGCCGCCCGCCGCCGGGCGGGCGCACGCGAGCGAGGGAGTGGTGGACATGAGGCTGCTGCGAGTCGGCGCGGCGGGGTCGGAACGGCCGGCCCTGCTCGACGCGGAGGGAACCCTGCGGGACCTGTCGCACCTGGTGCCGGACATCGACGGCGCGCTGCTCGCCGACGAGGAGGCCCTCGCCCGGGTCCGGGCCGCCGGGGAGGACGGCGCGCTGCCCGTCCTGGACCCGGCCGGGCTGCGCGTCGGGCCGCCCCTCGGCTCCATCGGCAAGATCGTGTGCATCGGCCTGAACTACCACGACCACGCCCTGGAGACCGGTGCGGAGCCGCCCGCCGAGCCGGTCGTCTTCCTGAAGACCCCGGACACCGTGGTCGGGCCCGAGGACACCGTGCTGGTGCCGCGCGGCTCCACCCACACCGACTGGGAGGTGGAGCTGGCCGTGGTCATCGGGCGCACGGCCCGCTATCTGGAGACCGCCGAGGAGGGGCTCGCCCACGTCGCCGGGTACGCCGTCGCGCACGACGTCTCCGAGCGGGAGTACCAGCTGGAGCGCGGCGGTACCTGGGACAAGGGCAAGAACTGCGAGACCTTCAACCCGCTGGGCCCCTGGCTGGTCACCGCCGACGAGGTCCCCGACCCGCAGGCGCTGTCACTGCGGCTGTGGGTCAACGGGGAGCTGATGCAGGACGGCACGACGGCCGCGCAGATCTTCCCGGTGGGCGAGGTCGTGCGGTACCTGAGCCACTTCATGGTGCTGCGCCCCGGCGACGTCATCAACACCGGGACCCCGGCGGGGGTGGCCAAGGGGCGGCCCGCCCCGCAGCCGTACCTGCGGGCCGGGGACGTGGTGGAGCTGGAGGTCACCGGACTGGGCCGCCAGCGCCAGGAGCTGAAGGACGCCTGACGGGGGCGCGGGGCGCGGGCCGGCCCGGTACGGGGGGAGCGGGCGGCGGCCCGGTACGGGGGTGTGCGGCAGGCGGCGCGCGGCCTGCGGCGGACGGTACGGCGCCCCGGCCAGTCGCCCAGGGCCCGGCGGCGCGGTCGCCCGGGGCCCAGCGTCCGGCCGCGCATCCGCTGCCGGTACCGGTACCGGTACGCCGTAGGGCACCCGGCCGCGCATCCGGTACCGGCACCCCGTTCCGCGCCCGTCACACCGGCACCCGCCCCAGGGCCGCGCCGTCCGCCCCCGGCGCCGCCCCGCGTGGGCGCGTGCGGAGCCCGGTCCGGACGCCGCCCGTCCCGGGCCGTACGGGCAACGCGCGGCGGGCGTGCCGTTCACAGCGCAGCGCGGAGCATACGCAGCGCCCCGCCCGTTCCCGCGCGGCGCGCACGGTCCGCGCCCCCGGCGGGCCGAACGAGTGCGGGCCGTCCGCGTGACAACCGCCCGGTCCGGGAATGTCGCACCCCTTCCGCACGGCCCGGCGGCCAAGCCTGGGAACCATGCATTCCATCAGAAGACGCGTGGCCGCGCTGCGCCCCAGACTGGGGCGGACCGGACTGGCGTGCGCACTCGTGGCAGGGCTCGCTCCCGCCCTGGTCGTCGGGGTGGGGGTCGCACCGGCCCAGGCCGCCCCGCTGCCGGGCGGGCTCGGGCCCTGTGTCCCGGGGGACTGCCCGGATCCCTTCCCGGGCATCAACAACGGCCCGTTCGCCGGCCGGGACAACGGCATCAACATCTTCGTCGGCGACGACTTCCTCGTGCGGGGCCGGGCCGTCGAGGCCGAGGGCCGGGTCGTCGTCCTCGACGACTTCGACATGGACAAGGACACCGCCGGCGGTGCCATCTACAACATCGGCATCGTCGGCGTCGGCTCGCGCGTGCCCCCGCCCGACGGCGCGGACTTCCTCACCACCGGCGGCGACATCACCGTCGCCGCCGGCCAGCGGCTGATCGCGGAGGGCGGGGTCGTCCGTTACGCCGGAACGCTGACCGGCACGGTCGACGGCGAGCTGGTCCACGACCCGAACGCCGCGCAGCCCTACATCCCGCTGCGCGGACAGCTCACCGCCGCCAGCCAGTGCTACGCCAGGGTCGACGGGGCACCCCGTCCGGCCACCGGCACGGCGGTGAACCAGGGGTTCCAGACGCTGTTCACGGGTGACGGCACCTCCGCCATCCAGGTGTTCAACGTGGACTTCGACCTCACCGGCCCCGGCGGCGGCCAGCAGGGCCTCGCCTTCGAGAACATCCCGGACGGCGCGACGATCCTGGTCAACATCGTCGGCGCCAACCGGGTCATCAACACCTACAGCGGCGGTCTGGACGACGCCACCGACCCGATCAACGCCTACCGCGAGCGTCTGCTGTGGAACTTCCCGGACGCCACCACGGTCGACCTCGTGGGCTCGGGCCAGTTCCAGGGCAGCGTCCTGGTGGGCCAGCCGGAGTCGATGACCACGGTGTCCCTGCCGGGGGTCAACGGCCGCTTCCTCACCAGCGGTTCGCTCACCCACACCAGCGCCCAGACGGGCGTGGAGTTCCACGCGTACCCCTTCGACGGCGATCTGCCGGACTGCGGCGAGCCGCAGCCGGTGACCGGCGAGGTGCGGGTGGAGAAGACCGACGTGGAGACCGGTGACCCGCTGGCGGGCGCGGAGTTCGAGCTGTGGGAGGAGACCAACGACATCCCCGGTCTCCAGACCACCGGCGCGGACCCGGACACCCAGGTCGGTGACACCTGCACCACGGGCGACAACGGCCTGTGCACGCGGACGGTGGAGACCGGTACGTACTACTGGCTGGAGACGGCGGCCCCGGACGGTTACGAGCTGCCGGACCCGAACGTCTTCGGCCCGCTGGTGCTGACCGAGGGCAACGCCCCCGAGGGCGTCCAGGTCACGGCCGAGAACACGCCGTCCGGTCCGTTCACCCGGACCGGCGAGGTGCGGGTGGAGAAGACCGACGCGGACACCGGCGACCCGCTGGCGGGTGCCAAGTTCGAGCTGTGGGAGGAGACCAACGGCGTTCCCGGTCTCCAGACCACCGGCGCCGACCCCGACACCCAGGCCGGGGACGTGTGCACCACCGATGCGGACGGTCTGTGCACGCGGACCGTGGAGTTCGGTACGTACTACTGGCTGGAGACGGCGGCCCCGGACGGCTACGAGCTGCCGGACCCGAACGTCTTCGGCCCGCTGGTGCTGACCGAGGCCAACGCCCCCGACGGCGTCCAGGTCGGGGCGGCCAACACCGCGAGCGGTGAGCCCCAGCCGGTCACCGGCGAGGTACGGGTCGAGAAGGTCGACGCCAACACCGGAAACCCGTTGGAGGGCGCGGAGTTCGAGCTGTGGGAGGAGACCAACGGCGTTCCCGGTCTCCAGACCACTGGTGCCGACCCCGACACCCTGATCAGCGGTTCCTGTGTCACCGGCACCAGCGGCGCGTGCGCCCGGACGGTCGAACCGGGCACGTTCTACTGGCTGGAGACGGCGGCCCCGGACGGTTACGAGCTGCCGGACCCGAATGTCTTCGGTCCGCTGGTGCTGACCGGGGCCAACGCCGAGCAGGGCGTCGAGGTCCAGGCGGAGAACACCCCGGTCACGGTGCCGGTCTCCGGCGAGGTGCGGGTCCACAAGACCGACGCCGACACCGGGAACCCGCTGGAGGGCGCGGAGTTCGAGCTGTGGGAGGAGACCAACGGCGTTCCCGGTCTCCAGACCGGCGGCGACAACCCCGACACCCAGGTCGGCGACACCTGCACCACGGGTGCCAACGGCCTCTGCACGCGCACCGTCAATACCGGTACGTACTACTGGCTGGAGACGGCGGCCCCGGACGGCTACGAGCTGCCGGACCCGAACGTCTTCGGTCCGCTGGTGCTGACCGGGGACAACGCCGACGACGGCGTCCAGGCCGAGGCGGAGAACACCCCGGTCAACGTGCCGGTCACCGGTGAGGTGCGGGTCGAGAAGACCGACGCCGACACCGGGAACCCCCTGGCGGGTGCCAAGTTCGAGCTGTGGGAGGAGACCAACGGCGTTCCCGGTCTCCAGACCACCGGCACCAACCCCGACACCCAGGTCGGCGACGTCTGCACCACGACCGCCAACGGCCTCTGCGTGCGGACGGTCGACCCCGGTACGTACTACTGGCTGGAGACGGCGGCCCCGGACGGCTACGAGCTGCCGGACCCGAATGTCTTCGGCCCGCTGGTGCTGACCGGGGACAACGCGTCGGACGGCGTCCAGGTCCAGGCCGAGAACACCCCGAGCGGCGAGCCCCAGCCGGTCACCGGTGAGGTGCGGGTCGACAAGACCGACGCCACGACCGGTGCTCCGCTGGCCGGCGCGGTCTTCGAGCTGTGGGAGGAGACCAACGGCGTTCCCGGTCTCCAGACCGGCGGTGCCGACCCCGACACCCGGGTCGGCGGCACCTGTGTCACCGGCGCCGCGGGCGTGTGCGCGCGGACGGTGGACACCGGCACCTACTACTGGCGCGAGACGGCCGCTCCCGACGGCTACGACCTGCCCGACCCGAACGTCTTCGGCCCGCTGGTGCTGACCGAGGACAACGCCGAGCAGGGCGTCACCGTCGAGGCCGAGAACACGCCGAGCGAGCAGCCCGGCGAGGAGGGGTCCATCACGGTGGAGAAGACCGACGCCAAGAACGGCGAGCCGCTGGCCGGCGCGGTCTTCGAGCTGTGGGAGGAGACCAACGGCGTCCCCGGTCTCCAGACCACCGGTTCCGACCCGGACACCCGGATCGGGCGGTCCTGCACCACCGACGAGCGGGGCACCTGCGCCTTCGACGACCTCGCGCTCGGTGAGTACTACGTGCTGGAGACCGCCGTGCCCGAGGGCTACCGGCCCCCGGCCGACCCGGTCACCGGCCCGCTGGAACTGACCGCGGACAACGCCGAGCAGGGCATCACCGTCCGGCTCAGCAACAAGCGCGGTGAGCACGGCGAGGGCGGCTACGGCGACTCCGGCAAGGACGGCTACGGCGACTCGGGCAAGGACGGCTACGGCCAGTCCGGCAAGGGTGGCTACGGCCAGTCCGAGCAGGGTGGCTACGGCGAGTCCGAGAAGGACGGCCACGGCCGGCCCGGGAAGGGCTACGGGGCCGAGTAACGGCAGTACGGCACCGTCACCCGGCACCGCCGGGGAGCGCCGGCCGCGGGGCACCCGCCCCGCGGCCGGCGTTCGCGTTCCGGGTGCGCGGGGCCGGGCGCGCACCGCGCCGGGGGAGCACCGGCTCCGGGACGCGGCGACGGCGGAACACGCACCGTGCCTGACCTCCGACCCCCCACGTGGCGCCCCACGTACGGCGGCCCCACGTACGGTGTCCCCGGGGCCCGGGGCCCGGAGCCCGGAGCCGTCTCAGCCGAGGAGCGCGGCGGCCAGCCTCCGCCAGCCCTCCCGGGGCAGTCCCGTCGCCCCGTCCTCCTCCACCAGTTGCACGGCGACATGGTTCGCGCCCGCCGCGTGGAAGACGGCCACCCGCTCGCGGACCGCCCGTTCGTCCCCCCAGGCGAAGACCGCGTCGACCAGACGGTCGCTGCCGCCCCCGCTCAGGTCGTCCTCGGTGAAGCCCAGCCGCAGGAAGCTGCGCGTGTAGTTGGGGAGTTCCAGGTACCGGGCGAGGAAGGCGCGGGCGGTGGCCCGGGCCCGGCCCGGGTCGGTCTCCAGCACGACCTTCAGCTCCGGCGCCAGCAGCGGGCCCGCGCCCAGGATCCCCCGGGCCTCGGCGGTGTGCTGCGGCGTCACCAGATACGGGATCGCGCCCGCCGCCCGGTCCCGGGCCAGCTCCAGCATCCTCGGCCCCAGCGCGGCCAGCACCCGGCGCTCCGCCGGGACACCCTCGCGGTCCAGCGCGTCGAGATGGTCGGTCATCGTGGCGTACGGGCGGCCGTAGCCCGCCACCCGGGGACCGTGGCTCACCCCGAGGCCCAGCAGGAAGCGGCCGGGATGGGTGGCCTCCAGCCCGGCGAAGTCGGCCGCCGCCGCGGGCGCCGGGTGCTCCCAGACGCTCTGGATGCTGGTGGCGACGGTGATCCTGCCGGTCGCCGCCAGCAGCGGGGCGGCGTGCCCGGCCGAGCTGTTGCCGCCGAGCCAGAGCGCGCCGAAGCCCAGTTCCTCCAACTCGGCGGCGGCCTCGGCCCGTTCCCCGGCGGAGGCGGGGCCGTCGGGGCGGAGCAGCGTGGTCCACACGCCGTGCCGCCCGATCGCGCTCTTCGTGGCTGCCGTCGCGTCGTTCATCGTCGCCGTCCCTCCGGTGGGTGCCGTGCCCGTCAGCGGGTGGCAACCGACGGGAGCGGACGGTGATTCCCGCCCCCGCCCGAACGGGTCACCGCCCGGGGAGGGGCGGTTCGGGTGACTCCAACACCGGTCGGGAGCAGGCCGGTTGTGGGTCGTCGACCCGGCGTCCGCCGCGGTGGGCCGGGGAACGAGCCGCCGCGCGAAGGCTGGTGGGGGCCTCGATGCGGTGCCCCCTGCCCCGGCACCGGGTGCCCGTCCGGTACGCCGCCGACCCGTCCGGACCCGTCCCGCTCCGCCGCGTGGCGCCTGCGGGCGAACCGGGCGCCGTTGCCCGGGGGCGGACCGAACAGGGCCGTGTACGGGGGCCGTTGGGGTGCGGCGGACATCGGCGGCCGACGGCGCGGGTCCCGCTCCCGGTCCGCCCCGGTCGGCGGGAGCCCGGGCACCATGCCGTGGGCGAAGGAGCGGAGAGCCGGGCGTCGCTCCCCTGCCTCCCGGCCCCGGCACCGCCGGGGGAGGCCGGGGCACCGGGGCGGCCGGGAGGGCGGGGCCGACGGCGGTGTCCCGGAGGCTGGTGGCATGGGTGGCGTGGGCGGTGCGGTCCGGGCGGGTCCCGGGGCCGTCGCTCACAGGCGTACCGTCACGCCCTCCCGGGCCGAGCGCCGCGCGGCCTCCAGCACCTCCAGGACGGCCGCCGCCTCGCGGGCGCCCACCGGGTTCGGGGCACCGTCGCGCAGGGCCGCGGCCACGGCGGCGTAGTAGTCCGGGTAGGCGCCCGGGACGCCGGGCTCCACCCGTCCGCCGCCGGTCGTCGGGGACTCGCCCGCGCCGACCCGGCCCCACAGCGACGCGTCCTCCTCGCCCCACCCCGGACCCGGCCGCAGCCCCTCGCGCAGCGCCGCCTCCTGGGGGTCGAGGCCGTACTTGACGTAGCCCGCGCGCGACCCGAGCACCCGGAAGCGCGGGCCCAGTTGGGCCGCGGTGGCGGAGACGTACAGATGGGAGCGGACCCCGCCCGCGTGGGTGAGCGCGAAGAAGGTGTCGTCGTCCGCCTCGGCGCCCTCGCGGCGCACCAGGGACTCCGCGTACACCCCGGTGACCGGGCCGAACAGCGCGAGCGCCTGGTCGACGACATGGCTGCCGAGGTCGTAGAGGAGACCGCCGATCTGGGCCGGGTCGCCGGACTCGCGCCAGCCGCCCTTGGGCTTCGGCCGCCAGCGCTCGAAACGGGACTCGAAGCGCCAGACGTCCCCCAGCCCGCCCCGGTCGAGCAGTCCCCGCAGGGTGAGGAAGTCGCCGTCCCAGCGGCGGTTCTGGAAGACCGAGAGCAGCAGGCCCCGGGCCTCGGCCAGCGCCGCCAGTTCGCGGGCCTCGGCCGCCGTGCCCGCGAGCGGCTTGTCCACGACCACCGGCAGCCCGGCGCCCAGGGCCCGCTCCGCCAGGGCGACATGGGTCCGGTTCGGGGTGGCGACGACGACCAGGTCCAGCTCGTCCGCCCGGTCGAACAGCTCGTCGGCGGTGGCGGCGGTGCGTGTCCCCGGGTACTCGGTGCGGACGCGCCGCTGCCGCGCGGGGTCCGAGGTGACCACCGTGTCCAGGGCCAGTCCCCCGGTCGCGGCGATCAGCGGGGCGTGGAAGACGGAGCCCGCGAGGCCGTAGCCGACGAGACCGACGCGCAGGGGGTCACGGGGGGAGGAAGCGCTCATGTCCTCCACTTTCGCAACGTGGTTGCCTTAGTGCAAGCGGCGGGGACAATGGACGCCGTGAGCCCGCCCCGCACCGCCCCGTCCGCCGCCCCCGCCCCCGCCCCCGGCCTCCGCGCCCCGCGCAGCCGCAGCACCGCCCGGGTCCTGGACCTGCTGCGCGCCGCGGGACCCGGGGGTGTCAGCCGGCTGGAACTGGCCGGGCGCACCGGGCTCACCCCGCAGGCGGTCAGCAGGATCACCGCCCGGCTGCGGGCGGACGGCCTCGCCGCGGAAGCCGGGCGCCGCGCCTCCACGGGGGGCAAGCCGCCCACCGTGCTGCGCCTGGTGCCGGAGGCGGGGCACGCGGTCGGCGTCCACCTGGACCGGGACGAGCTGCGGGCCGTGCTGGTCGACCTGGCGGGCACGGTGATCACCGAGCGCCGGCTGCCGCTGGACCTCGGGGCCGGGGCGGCCACGGTGGTGGAGACGGTGGCCCGCACCGCACGGGCCCTGGTCGCGGACGCGCTGCGGCCCCCGGGCGGGGACCCCACCGCTGCCCCGACCCTCCTCGGCGCGGGCGTCGCGCTCCCCGGCCCGCTCGACCACGCGCGGGGGGTGCTCCACCGGGTGACCGGCTTCCCCGCGTGGGAGGGCCACCCGCTGCGGTCCACCCTGGCCCGCCGCCTCGGCGTCCCCGTCGCCGTGGACAAGGACACCAACGCGGCGGCCCTCGGCCTGGCGGTGGGGGGCGACGCGGCGACGGGGACGGCCTCCGGCGCGGTACGGGACGGTGCTTCGGCCCCGGCGCCGGGCGGTACGGCCGCCGGGGGCCACGGCGACGGACCGGGGGACGGCGCGCGGGCCGCCGACGGGACGCCTGGGGAGGGGGCGGGCGGGGCGTACGGGGACGGGGCGGCGGGGCCCGGTGGACGGGGCGGTTCAGCCGGACCGGACGGGGCGTACGGCGCCGGGCCGCGCACCGGTTCCAGGACCGGGGCCGGGGCCGGCGCGGGCGGCGGCACCGGCGCGGCCCGCGCGGCCGGTGGGGAGGGCGGGACCGGGCGCGGCGGTTCGTTCGCCTATCTGCACCTCGGGACCGGGCTCGGGGCCGGACTGGTGATCGGGGGAGAGGTGCACCGGGGGGCGCGGACCGGCGCGGGGGAGTTCGGGCACCAGGTCGTCCACCTGGACGGGCCGCCCTGCACCTGCGGAGACCGGGGCTGCCTGGAGGCGCTGTGCCTGGCCGCCGTCGCGCGCGGCGACCTCACCGGCGCCGCCCGGGTCCTCGGCACCGGTGCCGCCAACCTCGTCGCCCTGCTCGACATCGACCTCGTCCTGCTCGGCGGCCGTACCGTCGCCGCCGCGCCCGAGACCTTCCTCACCGGCGTCCGCGCGGTCCTGGACGCCCGGGCCCGGCGGTCGGGCGGCGGGGAGGGCGCCGTACCGGTGCGGCGGGCCCCCGGCGGGCCGCGCGCGGTCGCGGAGGGCGCGGCCCACCTGCTGCTGGCACCGCTGTTCGGCCGCGACGAGGCACCCCCGAGCCCCTGAGCCTCCCCGGCCCCGGCCTGTCGCCTCCGGCTGTCGCCTGCCGTACCGGCCTGTCGCCTGCTGCCTGCTGCCTGCTGCCCGGCCTGCCGCCTCCGGCTGTCGCCTGCTGCCCGGCCTGTTGT
>NZ_JBVKAT010000003.1:128427-239968 GCF_055598485.1 Streptomyces sp. NPDC107521 | reverse complement strand
CCGCCTCCGGCTGTCGCCCGCTGCCCGGCCTGTTGCCTCCGGCTGTCGCCCGCTGCCCGGCCTGTTGCCTCCGGCTGTCGCCCGCTGCCCGGCCTGTTGCCTCCGGCTGTCGCCCGCTGCCCGGCCTGTCGCCTCCGGCTGCCGCCCCGCTGCCCGGCCTGTCGCCTCCGGCTGCCGCCCGCCGTTCCTGACCTCCGCCGACCCCAGCCCGGCCCGGCCGCTCCGGCGGAGGCTCCGGTCGTGGTCCCGGCCCACGCCTTCGGTCGCCCCGTCCGCCCGTCCGCCCGCCCGCCGGTGCCTCGGTCCGGTCCTCCGGGCCCCTGGGGTTGCGTCTTCGGTGTCCCGTCCATCCGCCTCGTGGGTGGGGCCCGTTCAGGCCCCGGGGCTCCGTCGCTGCCCCGGAAGCGGTCCCGTGGTCTCCCGGCCCGCCCTCCCGCGCCGGGCCCCGGGCGCAACACGGGTGCGCCGAACGTGGGGTGGGGCGGGGCCGTTGGAGGGGCCTGCCCCGAACGGCGGTCCCGCCCCTCGCGGTCCCACGGGATGCTCATGGTCTTATGCGACTGTTCACGTCCCCGTCCCCCCGCCGGTCCGCGGCGCCCCTCCGCCGGCCGACGGCAGCCGCTTTCCTCGCCGCCCTCGCCACCGCCTCCGTCGCCGCGGCCACCGCCGCTCCCGTCTCCGCCGCTCCCCGCACCCGGGCCCCCGCCGATCCGGCCCCCCTCGCCCCGCTGCCGGCCTGCGCCGCGTCCGGGGACCGCGGCTTCCCCCTCACCGCACGGCTGCGCGGCGGGCCCGACGGCTACCGGCCCGGTGGCGGACCCGCCGTCTGGTACCTGGACCTCACCAACACCACCTCCCGCTCCTGCGAGGGCGTGCACCCCGTGCTGGTCCTCGTCGACGAGCGGCGGGCGCTGACCCCGTCCCAGCCCCGGCTGGAGTTCGAGGACGGTGCCCGCGCGTACCCCGTGGCCTTCCGCGCCACCGACCGGGACGAACTGATCGGCCCCTTCGACGGCGAGGGCCCCGGGGACGGCGGGACCCCCGGGGACGGCGGGACCCCCGGGGACGGCGGGACCTCCGAGGACGGACGGGCCGACGCGCCCTTCCCCGGCTTCACCGTCCCGTCCGGCCGGACCGTCACCGTGAGGCTGCGGCTCGCCGTCGCCCCCGGCACCCTGCCCAACGAGGTCACCGCGACCGCGGCCGTCGTCCAGCGGCGCGGCGACGACGGCGAGTGGATCGGCCGCTCCAACGACTACCGCTTCCGCGTCGAGGGGACGGAGGCCGCCGCCCGGGACGGCGACCCGATCGCCCCCTCCGTCGCCTCCACCCCGGACCTCCCGGGCGCCGGGCTCCCCTTCGCGGACGAACTCGCCCGCACCGGAACGCGCCGTGCGGGCGCGGCGCCGGCCGCCGGTGCCCTCCTGGTCGCGGCGGGTGCCACGGCCGTCCTGCTCGCCCGCCGACGCCGCTGACCCCGGTACCACCCCCCGGAACGCCGCCGCCCCGGCCGCCGCCGAGCTCCGGCGGTTCCGGTCCCGTCCGGCGGCCGTCCTCCTGTGGCACCGGTCGGCCGGGGCGGCGCCCCGAGGAACGTCCCGGCCCCGGCTCCGGCCGAGGACGCCGCCCACGCGGGCCGTCCCACGGGCCCGTCCGGGCGGACCGTCCGCGAGGAGGACGGCCGCACGGCTCCGCCACCGCGAACCTCCGACGCCACGCGGGCGCGGACACCGCGGACCGCCACCCGCTTCCGCCCCCTCCCGCGCAGGACGACCCCGGTGCGAAGCCCGCCTCCGCCCCCGCCCCCGCCCCCGCCCCCGCACCTTCGCCACCGCCCCTCCGGCTCCTCGGCACACGGTCCCCAGCCCCGGCAATCGGCCCCCCGGCCCCGGCACCCGCACGCCCCGGCGCCGGACACCCCACGTCCCCCGCCCGCCGACGGACCCCGCCCCGCTAACGGACCCCGCCGCCCCGACGGCCGGACCAGCCGCGGTCCCCGCCCTCCGTCCCCGCCCCGCCACCGGCCGGTCACCCCCGCGTCGCCCCCTGTGCGCCGAAGGCTCACAGGACCCGCACCGTTCCCTCAAGATCCGGCTCTGTCTAGGCTGGGGCGCAGGCAGGACCGCGTACGGCAGGAGATCCCGCACATGGCAGACCGCAAGCCCATCGAGTCATGGCTCACCGACATGGACGGGGTGCTCATCCACGAGGGCGTCCCGATCCCCGGCGCCGACGCCTTCATCAAGAGGCTCCGCGAGTCCGGCAAGCCGTTCCTCGTGCTCACCAACAACTCGATCTACACCCCGCGCGATCTGCACGCCCGGCTGCGCCGCATGGGCCTGGAGGTGCCGGTCGAGGCCATCTGGACCTCGGCGCTGGCCACCGCCAAGTTCCTCGACGACCAGCGGCCCGGCGGCTCGGCGTACGTCATCGGCGAGGCCGGTCTCACCACCGCGCTGCACGACATCGGGTACATCCTCACCGACCACGACCCCGACTACGTGGTGCTCGGCGAGACCCGCACCTACTCCTTCGAGGCCATGACCAAGGCGGTGCGGCTGATCAACGGCGGCGCCCGGTTCATCTGCACCAACCCGGACGAGACCGGCCCCTCCACCGAGGGCCCGCTGCCCGCGACCGGCGCGGTGGCCGCGCTGATCACCAAGGCGACCGGCAAGCAGCCGTACTTCGCGGGCAAGCCCAACCCGCTGATGATGCGCACCGGGCTCAACGCCATCGGCGCGCACTCCGAGGCCAGCGCCATGATCGGCGACCGGATGGACACCGACGTGCTGGCCGGCATCGAGGCGGGCATGCAGACCTTCCTGGTGCTCACCGGGCTGACCCGGCCCGAGCAGGTCGAGGACTTCCCCTACCGACCGTCCCACGTGGTCGACTCCATCGAGGACATCGTCGGCCTCGTCTGAACCCCCGGTCGCGGGCCCCGAAACCCGGGGGCCCGCGACCGCACCCGTTCGGCCCAGCGAAGCCCCCGTACCGGATGCGGCGGCCGGGCGGTCGGGGGAGCCTCCAGATGACTGGAGGTGCACGATGGGCTCAACGAAGGTCACTCTCTGTGCCGCGGCCGCGCTCGCGGCGCTGCTCACCACCCCCGCGCACGCCGCGGACGGGGTCTCCGTGACCCCCTCCTCCCCGGCACCCGGCGGCGACGTCACGCTCCGGGTGCCCGGCTGCACCGAGCGGACGGCCGTCGCGGTGTCGGCGGCGTTCGAATCGGACGTACGGCTCACCCTGACCGCCCGGGACGGCGTGCTGACCGGCTCCAGCCGGGTCCGCACCTCGGTGTCGGCCGGTGTCTACGCCGTCCGCGTCACCTGCGGCGACCGGGCCCGCCAGGGCACCCTCACCGTCACCGAACCGCGGCACCGGCCGACCGGCTCCGCCACCCCCGTCGCCCCCGTCGACGCGGGCGGCGGCGGCACCGCCGGGCTGGCCGCCGCGGACGCCGGTGACGGTGCCCGCGCCGACGGCCCCGGCACGTCCCACACCGTGACCGGTCTCGCCCTCGGCGGCCTCGCCGCGCTCGCCGTCGCCCTGCGCGGACTGCGCGGCCGCCGGCGCGGGACGCGCTGACCGTGCCAGGCCCCCGCCCCCCGGCGGCCCCCGCACCGGACGGACCGGCCGCCGCCGGACCGGGCACCCCGGGAACCGCCCCCGCCCGCTCCGGCCGGGTGGTGACCGGTGTCGCCTGGGTGGTGCTGCTGCTCGGGCTCTGGCTCTGGGGCCGGGACGGCGCCGGGCTCCCCGGCGGCCCGTTCCGCCCGGCCACCGGCGACATGGCGGCGGCCGGACGGCCCCCCGGCGTCGCCCTGCCCCCGGCCCGCGCGCCACTCGGCGACGCGGTGCCGCAGCGGCTGGAGATCCCCGGCCTCGACGTCCGGGCCCCCGTGATGGCCCGCGGCCTGAACACCGCGGGCGCCGTCGAGCCCCCGCCGTTCGACCTGCCCGGCACCGTCGGCTGGTACTCCCCGGGCGTCACCCCGGGGGAGGCGGGCACCGCGCTGATCGTGGGCCACGTCGACACCGAGACCCGGCCCGCCGTCTTCTACCGGGTCTCCTCCCTGGAACCCGGCGACACGATCCGCGTGGTCCGCGGCGACGCCGGGGTCGCCGAGTTCACCGTCGACGACGTCCGCGTCCTGGACCGCGACGGCTTCGACGCCCGCCAGGCGTACGGCCCCCGCGCCGAGGGCCGCGCCGAACTGCGGCTGATCACCTGCGGCGGCACCTACGACCGCACCGCCCGCGCCTACACCGCCAACGTCGTCGTCTCCGCCTACCTCACCGCCGCCGACCCCGCGCCGCCGCCCGGCAGGGCCGCCTAGGGCCTCTCGTCCGGATCATGCCGGGCTCGCGGGCCCTGGCACCCACCTCGCCGCGTTGGCGTCGGTCACCGGGGCTCCGCCCCGGCTCCCTCCTCCGCCTCGCGACGCACGGCGCCGGACCCCGCTCCCCGATCCGGCCCGAACGAAAGACCCTGGACCGCCGCGCCCGTGCGGCGCCCGGCGTCCCGGCCCCCGGCGGACCCGGCCCCGACGGCCCGTCGGGCCCGTATGCCAGGATTGGGCACTCGGGACGGCGCGCGGGGGGTTGGATGAACGGCGGCAGGCGGCGGGGCACGGCGTCGGCGGGACGGATGTCCGCAGCGGTGCTCGGGGCGGCGCTGCTGCTCGCCGGGTGCTCGTCGTCCGGCGGCGCGGACGGGGCGGACGCGGGGATCACCCAGCGGCCCGAGGAGACCGCCCCCTACTGGGTCAACCCGGACAGCACCGCCGCCCAGCGGGTGGCGGAGCTGGAGAAGTCCGGCCGGGAGGAGGACGCCGGGCGGATACGCCGGATAGCGGAGCAGCCCACCGGCGAGTGGATCGGCCCGGAGAACCCCGAGGAGCGGGCCCGCGACTTCACCGAGGCCGCCGAGCGGGCCGGACGCACCGCGCTGCTCGTCCTCTACAACATCCCGCACCGCGACTGCGGCCAGTACTCGCGCGGCGGGGCCGCCGACGGCGACGCCTACCGCGCCTTCGTCGACGCCGTCGCCCGGGGCATCGGCGACCGCCCGGCCACCGTGGTCCTGGAACCGGACGCGGTGCTGCACCTGGTGGACGGCTGCACCCCCGAGGAATACCACGGGGAGCGCTACGAACTGCTCAGGGGCGCCGTCACCACCCTGAAGACGCTCGGGAACACCAAGGTCTACCTGGACGCCGGGAACGCCGGCTGGGGCCACCCCGACCAGATCCACGGCCCGCTGACCCGGGCGGGCGTCGGCCGGGCCGACGGCTTCGCGGTCAACGTCTCGAACTACTACGGCACGTCGGAGTCCATCGCCTACGGCAAGCGGCTCTCGGCACGGGTCGGCGGCAAGCCCTTCGTCCTCGACACCAGCCGCAACGGCAACGGCCCCTACGACGGGGGCGACCCCGCCGAGCGCTGGTGCAACCCCCCGGGCCGTGCCCTCGGCGAGGCGCCGACGGTCCGCACCGCCGACCCCCTGGTCGACGCCTATCTGTGGATCAAGCGGCCCGGCGAGTCGGACGGCGAGTGCAAGGGCGGCCCGAAGGCGGGCGAGTGGTGGCAGGAGTACGCCCTGGAGCTGGCGAGGACCGGGGACACCGGCTGAACCGCCGGGCGGACGGCGGGAGGGGGCGCGGCCGGCCGGCCGCGCCCCCTCCCCGTGCTCCGCGCGCACGCCCTACGGCACGCGCACCCACTGCGCCCTGGACGGCGTCCCGTCGCCGTCGACGGCGAACAGCATGTACCAGCCCGACTGGACGAGGTTCTTGCCCCGGGGCACCGTCACGGTCAGCCGGTCGCCCTCGGCGGTGAAGTCCACCGCGACGGACCGCTGGTCGATGTCGGTCACATGGGTCGAGGCACTCGGCCGGATCAGCCGCATCCTCGTGACCGTCGACGCCGCCCGCGAGGTGAACGTCGCCGTGCCGCCCCGCTCGACGGTCTGCGGACCGCCCGCGAGATCGGGCCGCGTATCCCGGTACAGGTACGGCGGGGTGTAGATCTCGACGCGCTGCTCGAACCGGCCCGGCTTGGTGTTGGCCTTGTCGGCGTAGAGCGAGTCCGAGCCGAAGAACATCACGCGCCCGTCCGGCAGCAGGATCGACCCGGCGTGGTAGTTGCGGCCCACCAGCGGGTCCGCGACCCGGTCGAAGGCGTTGCCGCCCGGGCGGTAGAGACGGGCCTCCAGGATGTTGGAGTCGCCGCGGCCCCGGTAGTCCCCGGAGCCGCCGGAGACGAGGACGCTGTCGTCGGGCAGGATCGACGCCTGCGGGTAGCGGGTGCCCTTCGCCAGCGAGGGGCCGTCCTCGAACCGGGGCTCGTCGGCCCGCAGGTCGACGATGCGGGTCTTCTCGCTGGCGAGCCGGGACTCGCCGACCCCGCCGCCGCCGATCACCATGTACCGCTCGTCCTGCGCGGGCGGCAGCAGCACCGTGCCGGACGTCTCCAGCATGTCGGGGTCGCTCAGTCCGGGGACCTCGGTGAACCGGTTGGACTCCACGTCCCACACGCCCGGGTCGCGGCCGACGTCGTCCGGGCCGTACCCGGCGTTGGAACCCGAGTAGAAGACCTTGCCGTTCCGCATCAGGAACAGCGCCGGGTACGTCGGGAACTGGCGGACCGTGTCGGTGTAGGTCCACTTCCCGGTGCCGGGGTCGAAGACCTCGTTCTTGCCCGGGACGAGCTGGCCGATGTCGTCGAGGCCGGAGACGCTGAGCACCTTGCCGTCGCTCAGGGTGGTGAGCGTCGGGTACCAACGGGCCTCGTTCATCGGGTCGACCTTGATGTACTTCTCGGCGACCGGGTCGAACTCGAAGGCGTCCCGGATGCCCTGGAAGTCCTTCTTGTCGAGGGCGAGCTTCTGCGCGATGCCGTAGGTGTTGCGGGCGTCGGCGCCGGTGAGGCCCCCGATGCGGTAGTTGTCCTCGGTGCCCGTCTCGTGCTCGGAGCCGCTCTCCTGGGCCTCGACGTAGATCCGGCCGTAGCCGGGGTCGTTGCGCAGGAACGCGCCGGTCCCCTTGTCGAAGACCTTCTCGGCGCGCGGCACCAGCACCGGGTCCTTGGAGACGAAGGTCTTGCCGTTCTCCTTGCCGGTGAACCTGGTGCCCGCGGGCAGGGTCATCGGCTTGTCCGGGTTCTCGTTGTGGACGATCATCAGGCCGCCGGCCTTGGTGACGTCGCCCTTGAGCTTCTCGTACCGCTTGGTGCCGCCCGCGATCAGCAGGTTGCCGTTGGCGAGCTGGGTGTGGCCGGTGCAGAACAGGTCGCTGGGCGTCGGCACCTTCTTGATGGTCCCGTTGGCGGGGTCCCAGATCCGGGTGTCGTACTTCTTGCGGTCGAAGTTGTCCTGGTTGTTGCCCGACCCGGCGACGAGCAGCACCTTGCCGGTGTGCAGCAGCGCCGCGTGGATGGTGTTCTGCCGGTACTGCTCGGGGAACTCGACGATCTCCCACTTGCCGTTGGCGGCCTTGTACTCCGGCTTGTTGATCTTGTACTGGTGGTATTGCGCGGTTCCGAAGCGGTAGAGCCACGGCCCGTTCATCCCGGCCAGCGCGACTACCACCGCCGTGCCTATCGCGAAGCGACGGGCCCGGCGGCGGCCGGCACGGTCCTTCATTCCTTACGTCCCCCAAGTCCGCCCAGGGCGATTTGCATGGTCTCGTCGTCCCCGCCGGCCGGTCCGGTCCGGGGGGACTGCGGTCGCGGCGCGTACGTCCCCGCGGGCGCCGTGTCCGGCCTCTCGGCACGCGGCTCCGCGGGAGCCGCCGCGGAGGGCTTCTTCCTCGCCTCCCGCAGGGAGTGCCGCCAGGCGAACATCGGGGAGGCGGTGATCAGCAGCGCGAAGGCCGCCCAGACGATCATCGCGGGATGGGCGTGGCCGAGGACCAGACCGGCGGCGATGGAGCCGCCGAAGACCGCGATGAAGTACCAGTGGTAGCGGAAGGTGCCGAACAGGGTGTCCGGGCTCGCGGAGTCGCCCTTGGGCGTCACCACGAACTTGCTCTTGCGGCGCAGCGCCGCGTCGATCAGCGCCTTGGCGTACAGCGGCGCGGAGAGCGCGGACATGACCATGCCGGCCACGCCGCCGGAGCCCTCCGGCTCGTGCGGGGAGACGTTGTGGCGCCGGTTCCAGACGTACAGGCCGATCTGGAGGGCGGAGGCGTTGCCGTAGAGCATCAGCCAGACCACCGGGTCGATGTTGACGCCCGAGGCGCCCGCGCCCAGGAACAGGGCGCAGCTCACCGCGGCGAGCAGCCAGTTCAGCGCCGACATCGGATAGAAGATGATCATCATCGTGTAGTTGAAGAGCTTGCTCGGCGGCAGCGAGTACCAGCCCTTCCAGTACTGCTTGAGGATCGTCTCGTACGTCCCCCGCGACCAGCGCATCTGCTGGGTGAAGAAGTCCGTCCAGGCGTTGGGCCCCTCACCGACGGCGAGCACGTCCGGGGTGTAGACCGAGCGCCACCTGCGGCCGGTGGCCGGGTTCTTGTGGCGGTGCATCTCGAACCCGGTGGCCATGTCCTCGGTGATCGAGTCGTACAGGCCGCCGATCTGCTTGAGCGCCGTGATGCGCACCGCGTTGGAGGTGCCGACGAACATCGGGGCGCCGTAGCGGTTGCCCGCCCGCTGGATGAGGGCGTGGAAGAGGAACTGCTGGGACTCGGCGGCCTTGGTGATCGGGTTGTCGTAGTTGCCGTAGACCTGGGGGCCGATGACGAAGCCGACGTCCGGGTCGCGGAAGAAGCCGAGCATCCGCTCCAGGTAGTTGGGCAGCGGCACGTGGTCGGTGTCGACGGAGGCGAAGAAGTCGTACGCGTCGCCGTGCGCGTCCAGCCAGGCGTTGTAGTTGCCGTGCTTGGTCCTGGCGCGGTGCGGGCCGCTCGGCCGGTTCCACCGGGCGACGCCCTTGCGGGAGAAGTGGTGCACGCCCAGCCGGGCGCAGACCTCCTTGACCGCGGGGTCGTCGCCCTCGTCGAGCAGCCAGACGTGCATCGTGCCCCGGTGGCGGATGCGCACGGCCGCCTCCAGGGTCCGGGTGACCATCTCCAGCGGCTCCTTGCCGGGCACGAAGGAGGTGAGGAAGGCGACGCGGGTGCCGGTCTCGGGCACCACCGGGACGGGGTCGCGGGCGACCAGGGTGGCGTGCGCGTTGGAGAGCACGTTGAGACAGCGGAACAGCTCGATCAGACCGATGGAGACGAGCATCACGATGTCGAGGGCGGGCAGCCAGGCGAAGGACGGGTAGTCGCGCTCGGTCCAGTGCCGGGGCTGGAGCAGCCAGACCAGCAGCACCACCGACAGCAGGGGGGCCGCGACCAGCATCAGGGCGACGCGGAGGCGGTGCGGCTCTTGGGAGAGCAGCGAGCGGTAGCGCACCCGGTACGGCCGGTGCGGATCGGGCTGGGTGAGGGGGCCCGCGAGCCGGCTGTAGTGCTCGTAGTCGTACTTGGGCAGTGTCTTCTTTATTCGCCGGAAGGAACCCGTGTTCCCGCTCCGGGGCGACACCACCCTGAGCCGGGTGGTGTGGGACGGGTCGGTCCGGTCGTCTCCGGCGCCCGACGGCGTCGAGGTCATGAGTCATCCCCCCACACGCGGTCCGCGCGTGATTCGTCGCTTGCTCCGTGTGCGCTTGCCGCGACTGCCCGGGTCCGGGTCCCCTCAGCCGCCGCAGTCGCCTCAGTGGTGCACTGCCGTCACCACGGCATCCACACTTTATCCAGACCTGGAACAGCGCCGACCGGTTGCAGTGGTATGCGTCGCATGGCGCGATCCCGCCCCCGGCCCGGGTCCGGCTCCCCCCGAACGACACAGGGTTCTACGGCCGCGGTCATGATCGCAAGGCGCCCGTCGGCCCCGCATGCCGAAGGCCCCTCGTGGTCGCGAGGGGCCTTCGGTCGTCGTGCGCCGCCAGGGACTCGAACCCCGGACCCGCTGATTAAGAGTCAGCTGCTCTAACCAACTGAGCTAGCGGCGCCTGCCGACCCGGACAACCCTACCCGACGCCGGGGGGTGCTCCGGACCGACGCCCCGGCCGCCTCCCCCGGACGGCACCCGCCGTACATCATTCGGACCGTCAACATGCGCGTGAGGAAGACAGTTGAGAAACTGCCCGGGTGAGTGGCCGCGATGCTTTTCACGCGGACTTTTCCGGCGGGAGCGAGGGGAATCGCATGGAGAATCCGGTATTCGGGAAGACGGTTTCCGGAGTTCCGGTGTTCGAGGAATTCGAACCGGCGGGGGACTGCGGCTGCCGGGGCTGCCGGGCCCTTCCGGGGGCCCCCGCCGGCCGCCTCCCCGGCCGGCCCGCGGCCCGTCCGGTGCTGGTCGTGGCCGCCGCGGCGACCGCCGGGGCCGTCCTCGGCACCGTCCCGGCGGCGGCGGTCCCGGCCGCCTGGACGCCCGCCCCGCCCGGTGTCCCCGCGCCCGGGGAGGGTGCCACGGGGCAGGGGCCGCGGGGCCCGCTGTTCGGGACGGCGGGGCTCCCGGCGGTGCAGACCGCGAGCGCCGCGCTGCCCGCCACCACCCGCGCCGAGATCATCCAACGGGCCGAGAAATGGGTCGCCGCGAAAGTCCCCTACAGCACCACGGCCCACTGGTCGGACGGTTACCGGCAGGATTGCTCGGGCTATGTGTCGATGGCCTGGAACCTTCCCGCGAACGAATGGACGGGAAGCCTCGCGGCATTCGCGGACCGCATTTCCCGGGACGAACTCCAGCCCGGCGACATCCTCCTCTTCCACAATGCGGCCGACCCGCAGAACGGCTCCCACGTGGTGATCTTCGGCGGCTGGACCGACGCCGCCCGCACCCACTACACCGGCTACGAGCAGACCCCGCCGGGCACCCGCCGGCAGACCACGCCGTACGCCTACTGGAGCAATTCGGCGCAGTACGTCCCCTACCGCTACAAGGGCGTCGCCGCCGCCACCACCACCGGCGGCGCCCCGTCCCGCGCCGCCTACCCGGGGGCCCCGGCCTTCGGGCCCGGCGCCGTCAACGCGCACATCACCGAGCTGGGCCGGATGCTCGTCGCCCGCGGCGCCAGGGGCTACTACACCTCGGGGCCGGGCCCGCGCTGGACGGCGGCCGACCGCGCGGCGACCGGGGCCTTCCAGCGGGCCCAGGGCTGGCGCGGCGCGGACGCCGACGGGCTCCCCGGCCCCGCCACCTGGCGGCTGCTGGTGACGGGCGGCGGCCGGGACGCCACCGCCCCCGCCGCGGCGCCCGGGGTGCCCGGCTACCCGGGCCGGGACCACTTCCGCCCCGGCGCCGCCGGCGACCACATCACCCGGCTGGGGCGACAACTGGTGAGGAAGGGATACGGCAGGCACTACACGACCGGGCCGGGACCGCGCTGGAGCGAGGCGGACCGCCGCAACGTCGAGGCGTTCCAGCGCGCCCAGGGCTGGCGCGGCGGCGCGGCGGACGGCCGTCCCGGCCCGGAGACCTGGCGGCGGCTGTTCTCCTGACCGCCCGCCCGGTGATCACCCGTCCATGACGCGTCTGGCGCGGAGGCTGGAGCACGCATGAGCACGACCCCGTCATCGATCCCCCCGTCCGTCCCCACCCCCGATCCCCCGACCACCCCCGTCCCCCCGCCCGCTCCTCCGGCCGCGCCGGCCGCCGCCCCCGCCGCCCCCGCCGGGCCGCCCGCGGCCACCGCGGCCGTCCCGGGCGGCGCCGCCGTGCCCGGGCCCGGCGCGCTCCCCGTGGACGGGGCCGCCGCCCGGCCCGTGCGGCTGATCCACAACGAGGCCACCACCGAGATCCCCGTCCACCTCCTCTTCCGCGACGACCCCGTCCCCGCCCCGGTGCCGCTGCGCCCGGCGGTCGTCGGCCGCCGCCTGGGCACGGGGGAGCAGCCCCGGCTGCGCCGCCCCGCCGCGCCGCCGCCCCGCCCGGCGGCGGCGGTCGCTCCCGGCCCGGCGGAGCACCCGGCGCGGGTGCTGCCCGGCGCGGCCGGGGTGGCCGCCGGGATCTGCGGGGCGGCGGGCTGCGCGGTCACCTCCTGGTGGGCGGGGGTGCTGCCGCCGCCGGTGGTGTCCGCCTCCGGTCTGCCCGCGTTCGCGGGGGCGGGGCTCGGCCCGGCCCAGTGGGCCGCGTACGCGGCGGCCGGGGCGCTGGGGCTGTTCGGCTTCGGCGGGCTGGCCCGCGGTCGCACCGGGCGGGCCTGGGTGCTCGGCCTGTTCGGCCGCTACCGGGGCACGGTGCGCCGCACCGGCCTGCTCTGGGTCAACCCGCTGCTGCTGCGCCGCCGGGTCGACGTGCGGCTGCGGCACTGGCGCGGCGAGCCGGTGCCCGCGGCGGACGGCGACGGGGTGGCGCTGCGCGTGGTGACCCTGGTGGTGTGGCGGGTGCGGGACACCGCGCGGGCCGTGCTGGGGGTCGACGACCACGAGGCGTATCTGGCGGAGTGCGTCGAGGCGGCCCTGGCCCGGGTCCCGGTGGACCCGCCGGGCGCGGCGCGCGGCACGGCGGACCCGGCCGGCGAGGCGCTGACCCGGCTGGTGGCGGCGGACGCGGCGGCGGTCGGCCTGGAGGTGTTCTCGGTGCGGCCGGTGCGGGTGGAGTACGCCCCCGAGGTGGCCGCCGTGATGCACCGGCGCCGGATCGCCGAGCTGGACGCGGCCCGGCGGGCCCGCGCGCTGTCCTCGGTGGTGGACTCGGTGGAGGACACGGTGACCCGGCTGACGGTGCGGGGGCTGGTCGAGCTGGACGACTACGAGCGGAAGGCGCTGGTGAAGGACCTGACGGTGGCGTTCTGCGCGGGCCGCGCCGAGCCGGGAGTGTGAGCGGAGCCGCTCCCGGGGCGGGCCGGCCCTCCGGGTGACCCCGCTCCACCGGGCGGACCCGCTCCACCGGGCGGACCAGCTCCCGGAACTGGAACTGGGACTGGGGCTGGAGCCTTTACGGGGACCCGGGCGGCGGAGGGGACCGACCCGCCCGGCGCTCCGGAACGGCCCCGGCTTCCGTACCTCCCGCACCTCCCGCATCTCCCGGGCCTGGCTCGGCCGTGGGTCTCGGGACCCCCGGAGAGGCGGCCCGCCCGCTCTCCCGGCCCCGGCGCGCGGCCTCCCGGACGGTGGGCTTCCCCGCCCCCGGGCGAAGCGGCTCCCCGGTCCTCCGGCCGCCGGGCATCCCCGGCGGGGCGGCTCCGAACGGCTCGGCGGGGCGGCTCCGGCCTGTCCGGCGAGGAGGCTCCGGACGGCCCCGGAACACCGGGAAGGGGCCCGCCGGGCACCCCCGTACCGTTTCCCTTTTTTTGGTATGGACATGTTCAACTCGCGCCCATAACCTGAGTCTTGGTCTAGACCAGCATGCAACGCCTCACTGCACTTCCCCCACGTCACAGGAGCAGCAGTATGCGCACAAGGACCAAGATGTACGCCGCCGCGGTGGGCATGGCCACCACCGGGGCCCTCCTCCTCTCCTCCGGCGGCGCCACCGGTCACGGCTACACCGACTCGCCCATCAGCCGCCAGAAGCTCTGCCAGAACGGCACCGTCACCGGCTGCGGCGGAATCCAGTGGGAGCCGCAGAGCGTCGAGGGCCCCAAGGGGTTCCCGGCCGCCGGACCGGCCGACGGCCGGATCTGCTCCGCGGGCCGCGGCGGGTTCGCCCCGCTCGACAGCCCCAAGCGGCCCAACGGCCAGGACTGGCCCACCACCCAGGTGAACGGCGGCCAGAGCTACTCCTTCCGCTGGCAGTTCACCGCGCGGCACGCCACCACGGACTTCAAGTACTACGTCACCAAGCCGGGCTGGAACCAGGACCACAACCTGTCCCGCTCCGACCTCAACCTCACCCCGTTCTTCACCGTGCCCTACGGCGGCAAGCAGCCCCCGGCCACCCTCTCCCACAGCGGCACCCTGCCGACCGGGCTGAGCGGGCACCACGTGATCCTCGCGGTGTGGACGATCGCGGACACGGGCAACGCGTTCTACGCCTGCTCGGACGTGAAGTTCTGAGCAACGAACGAGGGCCCCTCGCGTGTGCGAGGGGCCCTCATCTGTGCGCCGCCAGGGACTCGAACCCCGGACCCGCTGATTAAGAGTCAGCTGCTCTAACCAACTGAGCTAGCGGCGCATGACTCCCGCCGTCCGCTTCCCGCGTTCGGCGACAGGAAAAATACTACCCGCTCCCGGGGGGTGCTCCCGACCACCCCGCGGCCCGCCCTCCCGCCCCCGGGCGGGTCCCGCCCGGGGGCCCCGCCGCGCTGCCCCCGGGCGGGCGAGCGCGCGGCCCCGGGACGGCCCCGCGCACGCCGAGGGGGCGCGGGGCCGTCCCGTGCGGGGTCAGAGCACCGCGCTCAGGAACTCCCGGGTCCGGTTGTGCTCCGGCTCGCTGAAGATCTTCTCCGGTGGACCCGCCTCGATGACCCGGCCCGAGTCGAACATCAGGACCTGGTCCGAGATGTCCCGGGCGAAGTTCATCTCGTGGGTCACGCACAGCATGGTGATGTCGGTGCTGCGCGCGATGTCCCGCAGCAGGTCCAGCACGCCCGCGACCAGCTCGGGGTCGAGCGCCGAGGTCACCTCGTCCAGCAGCAGCACCTTGGGCCGCATCGCCAGCGCCCGGGCGATGGCCACCCGCTGCTGCTGGCCGCCGGAGAGCTGGGCCGGGCGGGCATCGCACTTGTCGGCCAGGCCCACCATGTCCAGCAGCCCCCTGGCGCGCTCCACCGCCTCGTCCCGGGACATGCCCAGCACGGTGACCGGCGCCTCGGTGATGTTCCGCAGCACGCTCATGTTCGGGAACAGGTTGAACTGCTGGAAGACCATGCCGATCCGCTTGCGGACCTCGCGCCGCTGCTTCTCGCCGGCCGGGTGCAGCGGCTGCCCGTCGACGGTGATCGTGCCCTCGTCGGGCTTGAGCAGGGTCATCAGCAGCCGCAGGATCGTCGTCTTGCCCGAGCCGGACGGGCCGATCAGGGTGACGTGCCGGCCCGCGTCGACGGAGAAGTCCAGGTGGTCGAGGACGGTGTTGTCGCCGAACCGCTTGGTCACCCCCTCCAGCCGGATCAGCTCGCCGGAACGGCGCTCGGGACTCTTCTCGGGATGGGGGAGGGTGTCAGTGGGCAAGGCGTCGCTCCAGGGCTCGCAGGGCAAGGGAGGCCAGGTAGGAGACGATGACGAAGGCCACGCCGATCACCGTCAGGGGCTCGGTGAACTGGAAGTTCTGCTGCGAGAACAACCGTGCCTCGCCGAGCATCTCCAGCACCGTGATCGCCATCAGCAGGGGCGTGTCCTTCAGCATCGAGATCACGTAGTTGCCGAGGGCGGGCACCACCCGGCGGACAGCCTGCGGCAGGATCACCGCGGTCCACGTCCGGGCGAGCGGCAGGTTCAGCGCCGTCGCGGCCTCCCACTGGCCGGCCGGCACCGCCTCGATCCCGGCCCGGTAGACCTGCATCGTGTACGTCGAGTAGTGCAGACCGATGCCGACCACGCCCGTGGTCAGCGCGGAGAACGTCAGTCCCCACTCGGGCAGCACGTAGAACAGGAAGAAGAGCTGCACCAGCAGCGGGGTGTTGCGGACGAACTCCGTGACCACACCGACCGGCCAGGTCACCCAGCGGGACGGCACCCGCATCAGCAGCGCCCACACCAGGCCCAGCGCGAAGGAGATCAGCGACCCCAGGACCAGGATCTGCAGGGTGACCAGCAGTCCGTCCCAGAGGTGCGGCATGAACTCCGAGACCGCGTTCCAGTCCCAGGTCATCGGACACCTCCGGCCCCGGCCGGCTCGGCGGCGGGGGCGGACCCGCTCCCCGACGCCGTCCTGCCGACACCCGCCTTCAGCCGCTTCTCCAGACCGCGCATCCCCCGCGTCAGCAGGAACGCGATCACGAAGTAGAGCAGCAGGACGTACGTGTAGATCTCCGCGCTCTCCTGGAGCGCCAGGCGCACCAGGTTGCCGCTGAACGCCAGGTCACCCATGCCCATGACCGACACCAGGGCGGTGCCCTTGAGCAGCTCCACCAGCAGGTTGGAGAAGGGCGGGATCATCTCCGGCACCGCCTGCGGCAGCAGGATCAGCCTCATCCGCTGCCAGGGCGTGAAGCTCAGCGCGATGCCGCCCTCCCGCTGCGCCGGATCGACCGCGCCGAGCGCGCCGCGCACGATCTCCGAGCCGTACGCCCCGTAGGTCAGGCCCAGCGCCAGCGTGCCCGCCCACATCGGGACGAGCTGCCAGCCGAAGGCCGGGGGGAGCACGAAGAACACCCAGAAGATCATCACCAGCGCGGAGGTGCCGCGGAACACCTCGGTGTAGAAGCCCGCGAGGAAGCGGACGATCCACAGCCGGTGGGTGCGCGCGACGCCCGCCACGAAGGAGACCGCCGTCGCCAGCAGCGCGCTGAAGAAGAGGAGCTGGACCGTGACCCAGACGCCCCGCCATACGAGTTCCCAGAGTCCCGAAGTCATCCGCCGCACAGCTCCTTCGCGGTCAGATCGGTCATCTCGTCCTCGGTGAACCCGAACGGCCGCAGGATCCGGAGCAGTTCACCGCTCCGCTTGAGCTTGCGCAGCTCGCCGTTGAAGGCGTCCCGGAGGTTGGTCTCCGTCGGCCGGAAGGCGAAGCCGCCCCCGTCGACGTGCGGTTCGCCGTCGACGAGCGGCTTGAACGCCTCCGTCGCCTCGGCCTTCCCGGACTTCCTGACCACCTCGCGGGTGGTCAGCGCCGTCCCCGCGAAGACGTCCACGCGCCCGGCCTCGACGGCGTTGAGACCGGCCACCTGGTCGGGGACGATCAGGATGTCGTCCTCCTCGTACCCGGCCTCCACCGCGTAGGCGATCTCGGCGTAGCCGGTGCCGGTGGCGAACCGGGCCTTCTTCTCCACGACGTCCCGGTAGTCGTGCAGACCGAGCGGATTGCCCTTGCGCACGATGAAGGAGTCGAGCATCTGGTAGTCGGGGTCCGAGAAGATCACCTGCGCGCACCGGTCCGGGTTGATGTACATCCCGGCCGCGACGACGTCGAACTGCTGCGAGGCGAGCCCCGGTATGAGGGAGCCGAACTCCGTCGGCACCGGCTGCACCCGGTCGACCCCGAGGCGCTTGAAGACGACCTCCGCGAGCTTCGGCGCCTCGCCGGTCAGCTCACCGTTCCGGTCGATGTACCCGAAGGGGATCTCGCCCGCGATGCCGAGCCGGGCGACCCCCTGGGCCCGCAGGCGGCCGAGCAGGTCGCCCCCTTCCACGTTCGACGCGGAGGCCACCCGGGAGCAGCCGGCCGCCCCCAGCGCGCCGAGCGCCGCCGCCCCCGCGAGCAGCGTCCGGCGGGCGGGTCCCGGACTCGTTGGTTCTCGGACGGATATTCCCCATGGCGGGGTTCTGTGTGGTGGAGCCATGGCCGCGCAGCTACCCGGAGCCGAACGGGTTATGCCGGTCCTTTCCGGTCCGGTGCGGCGGCCCGGTCCCCGTACGGGGCATCTCGGCCGACCCGGGGACGGAGTGGGGCGCGGTCGCGCCGACGGGGTACCCGTCCCTTGGGACCGCGCCGGGGCACCGGCCCCGCGGGACGCGGACGAGAGCGGAAGGGCGGACATGACAGCACTGGGATTCCTGTACCCGGGTCACCTCGGCGAGGACGACTATCCGCGGATGGAGCAGTTGCTGGGCGGCGATGTCCGGGTGGATCTGGTGCACACCGACATCGACCAGGACGCCCACGAGGTGGACGCCCTGCGGGAGCTGGGCACCCCCGAGCGGATCACGGCCGGTGTGGAGGAGCTGCGCCTGTCCGGCGCCGACGCGGTGGTGTGGGCCTGCACCAGCGGCGGCTTCGTGCACGGCTGGCAGGGCGCGCGGGAGCAGGTGCGCGCCCTCGCCCGCGCGGCCGGGATGCCGGCCTCCTCCACCTCCTTCGCCTTCGCCCACGCGGCCCGGGAGATCGGCGCCCCCCGGGTCGCCGTCGGCGCGCCCTACACCGACGACGTGGCGGAGCTGTTCGCCGACTTCCTGCGCGCCGGGGGCCTGGACGTGACGTCCGTCGCCGGCTTCGGCCCGCTCACCGCCGCCGGGGCCGCGGCCGGCGACTGGGGCGCGGAGCGGATCATGGAGATGGCGCGGGCCGCCGACCACCCCGAGGCCGACGCGGTCCTGCTGCCGGACAACGCCCTGCCCACGGTGGCGCACATCCCGGAGCTGGAGAAGGAGCTGGGCAAGCCCGTGCTCACCGCCAACCAGGTGGCCGTCTGGGAGGCCCTGCGCCTGTCCGACCGCCGGGTCAACGCCCCCCGGCTGGGCGCCCTCTTCACCCGCGAGCCGCTCGTCCAGGCCTGAGCCGCCGGCCGGGACCGGCCAGGGGGACAGGGGGACAGGGGGCGGACACGGCCGGGAGGCGGCCCGACCGCGGCCCGGTGACGGCCCGACCGCGGTCGGGAGACGGGGTGCCCGCGCCCGTGGAGCGGGCGTACCGGGGCGGGTGAGGGCGCCGCCCGCGCGCGGCGGCGCGCCGGGGGCGCCCCCGGCGCGCGGCGCGGCGCCGGGGCCCCGGACCGGAGAGGGAGCGCACCCGGCATATTGTCCGGAAAACGCGTGGCGTACGCCGGTGGTACCCCTGCGGACCCGGAGCCCGGGCGAGCCCCCGGCGCACGCCCCAAGGCCCCCCGAGCGCCCCACCGCCGCCCCGGCCGGGAGCGCCCACGGGGCCCCGCCGCCGCCCCTCCCCGCCCCTCCCCGCGCCGGGGGACGGCACCGCGCCGACGGCGCCCGCCCATCGGTGCGGAGCCCGCCGGCCACCGGTACACGCCGTGCCGCGCGGACCCGCGGCCGCCCCGCGCCCGGGCCCCGGCGGGAATATCCCGGCCCGCGCCCCCGTTGCCCGCGCAGTGTCCGTCGTACCACCCGCCGTACCCACAGGAGGCATCCCGTCATGGCCGCAGACGCCGCAGAGGAGATCCGGGGCACCGCCCACGGCACCGCGCCGGTCCCCCTCTCCGTGCTGGACCTGGTGACCGTCGGCGCCGGGTACACCGCGAGCGACGCCCTGCGCACCAGCGTCCGCATCGCGCGCCTCGCCGAGTCCCGGGGCTTCCACCGCTACTGGGTGGCGGAGCACCACTCCATGCCCGGCGTCGCCTCCTCCTCGCCCGCGGTGATCCTCGCCCATCTCGCCGCGCACACCGGCCGGATCCGGCTCGGCTCGGGCGGCGTCATGCTGCCCAACCACGCCCCCCTGGTGATCGCCGAGCAGTTCGGGACGCTGGAGGCCATGGCCCCGGGCCGGATCGACCTCGGCCTCGGCCGGGCGCCCGGCACGGACGGCGCCACCGCCGCCGCGCTGCGCCGCACGGAGCGGCTCCACGAGGGCGCCGACGACTTCCCCCAGCAGCTCGCGGAGCTGATCCGGTTCCTGGACGACGGGTTCCCCGACGGGCACCCCTACAGCCGCATCCACGCCGTCCCCGGCCCCGTCCAGGCGACCTCCCCCGGGGGCGTCCAGTCCCCGCACCGGCCGCCGGTCTGGCTGCTGGGGTCGTCCGGGTTCAGCGCCCGGCTGGCCGGCACCCTCGGGCTGCCGTTCGCCTTCGCCCACCACTTCTCCGCCCAGAACACCGTCCCGGCGCTGGACCTGTACCGCGAGTCCTTCCGCCCGTCCGCCGTCCTGGAGGCCCCCCACACCCTGATCGGCGTCTCCGCGCTGGCCGCCGACGACGAGCGGGAGGCCCGCCGCCAGGTGCTCGCCGCCGCGCTGAACATGGTCCGGCTGCGCACCGGCCGCCCCGGCCTGGTCCCCACGCCCGAGGAGGCGGAGGCGTACGACTTCAGCCCGGTGGAGCGGGACTTCGTCACGTCCTGGAACGCCAACGTGGTGCACGGCACCCCCGACGAGGTGCGCGCCGGACTGGACCTCCTCCAGAAGCGCACCGGCGCCGACGAGCTGATGCTCACCGCCAACGCGCACGGCCCGGACGTGCGGCTTCGCTCCTACGAGCTGATCGCCGACGCCTACGGCTTGCCGACGCCGGCCTGAACCCCGGCCGCGCCCGGCCCGGCGGCGGCCAGCAGCGCGGAGATCCGGTCCGGCGCCACCGGGCGGGAGTACAGCCAGCCCTGCCCGGTGTCGCAGCCGATGCGGCGCAGCCGTGACGCCTGGTCCGAGGTCTCCACGCACTCGGCGGTGACCGTCAGGCCCAGGCGGTGGGCGAGCTGGACCATGGCCTCGACGATCACCTCGTCGGCCGGGCTCGCCGCGCGGGCGGTGCCGTCGGCCGGGCCCCCGCCCGCCCCGGCGCCGTCGTACTGGAAGCCCCGCACGAAGGCGCCGTCCAGCTTCAGGGCCGACACGGGCAGCCGGCTGAGGTAGGCCAGGTTCGAGTAGCCGGTGCCGAAGTCGTCGATGGCGATCTGCACGCCCATGTCGCTGAGCGCCTTCAGCACCTGGAGCGGCCGGCCGGCCGAGCCCATCACCGCGGACTCGGTCAGCTCCAGCTGCAGCAGCCCGGGGGCGAGGCCGGTCTCCTCCAGGACCGCGGCCACGTCCGCCACCAGGTCCGAGTCCCACACCTGGCGGACGGCCACGTTGACGCTGACGAAGATCGGCGGTTCGCCGGGGTGCGCCAACTGCCAGCGGCGCGCCTGTGAGCAGGCGGTACGCAGGATCCAGCGGCCCAGGGGAACGATTGAACCGTCCTCCTCCGCCAGTGCGATGAACCGATTCGGCGCCAGGACGCCGAACTGGGGGTGGTTCCAGCGGATCAGCGCCTCCACCCCCCGGACCCGGCCGTCCTCCATGCCCACCAGCGGCTGGTACTCCAGGGCGAACTCGCCCCGGTCGATGGCCGGGCGCAGGGTGGCGGCCAGCGCCTGCCGGGTCATCCGGTGGGCGTTGCGCTCGGGGTCGAAGAGGGTCCAGCGGGCCCGTCCGTCGGCCTTGGCCCAGTACAGGGTGGTGTCGGCGGCCTGCATCAGCGCGGTCGCCGTGGTCCCGGCCGTGTGCCGCTCGACGACGCCGACGGAGGCGGTGACCGACAGCCGCCGGTCGCGGATCTCGAACGGCTCCTGGAGCGCGGCCAGCACGCTCTCCGCGAGGTCCGCGAGCTGCTCGGTGCCGGTGGAGTCCGCCACCAGCAGCGCGAACTCGTCCCCGCCCAGCCGTGCCACCAGGGGGGCGCCGGAGCGGGCGTGGGCGGCCTGCTCGGCGCAGCGCGCGAGCCGTTCGGCGACGGCGGCCAGCAGCCGGTCCCCGATCCGGTGGCCCAGGGTGTCGTTGACCGCCTTGAAGCCGTCCAGGTCCAGGTAGCACAGGCCGATCCGGCCGGTGCCGCCGTGCTCGTAGCCGTCGTTCTCCAGCGCGGCCGTGAGGCGTTCGAAGAACAGCGCGCGGTTGGGCAGCCGGGTCACCGGGTCGTGCATCTGGAGGTGGCGCAGCCGGGCCTGGAGCTCGCGCCGGGCGCTGATGTCCGCGACCGAGAGCAGCAGCCCGGGCGTCTCGCCGGACGGGTTCAGCGGCGAGAGCGTCACCTGCGCCCACAGCGCGTGGCCGTCGGCCCGCTTCAGCCGCCGGGTGCAGCGCATCCGGGAGCGGTCGCCGCGCAGCACCTCGCGGTAGGCGTGCCAGGTGCCGGCGTCGGAGGCCAGGTCGACGAGGTCGGCGGCGGCCCTCCCGGGCAGCCCCGCCGGGTCGGTGCCGAGCAGGGCGCCCAGGGTGTCGTTGGCGCTGACCACCAGGCCCTCGGGGTCGACGACGGCCATGGCGAGCGGCGCTGCGGTGAAGACGGAACGGTACGGCGCGCCGCCCGCGCAGGGCGGCGGCACCGACGGCCGCGGGCCCCCGGGCACCGCGGCGCCCGGGGGCTCCGCGCCCGCTCCGGGCTCCGCGCGTCCCGTGGTGTCCGTACCTGTAGCCAGGTCCTCGTCACTTACCGTGACGGCTGTGGCGGCTGACCGGTAGAGGTCTGCCGCGGGCGCCGGCCCTTCGGACGTTCCGCTCACCGCTCGCTCCCGCAGTGCCTCGATCTCTGTTCGTATCTGTCCGTGCAGGAAAGTGTGCCGATCATAGAGGCTGGCCTTCCGGCCTTCCAGCCGCCGTACCGCCCCGAGGGCCGGGTGATCTTCACCGCGGACCGTTTGTGTCCGTGCGTGGACTGCCGCTTTACGCCTCCGACCAGTTGTGACGATCCGTGAGTGCAATCGGGTGACGCTCCGTGCGGGCACCGGAGGGATGACGACTCGCTCACCCGTCCGGTTCAGGCGAACAGGGCGCGATATGACAAATATGCACAAGCTGGGTGCGGTGTTCCCGCGAGCCGCATCCGGAGGTCCCCGTGCCCCGCCAGCGTCCCCTGAGGCGACCCGTCCGCGAGGCCCCCGGGGCACCCGGCGCGGGCCGCCGCCCGGCCGGTCCGGGGGTGTTCGGGCCCCGGCTGCGCGGGACGACCGCGGTGTGCACCGCCCTGTCGGCGGTCGCCGCGACCTGCCTGATCACCGTCCCCGCGGAGGCCCGGCCGTTCTCCCCGGACCCCTGCGCGCTGGCGCGGACCGCCGCCCACCACTCGGAGGGGCTGGCCACCTGGAACACCGCCTACCCGCGGCCCACGCGCGCCCTGGACGCGGTGATGGTCTTCCTCTCCTTCCCCGACTCCCAGCCGCTGACCACGCCCGCGGAACTGGCCGCCGACCACTTCCCGGCCACCACCGGCTTCTTCCGCCGTGCCTCCTACGGCAGGTTCACCCTCCGTCCGCACCCGCTGCGGCACTGGGTGTCCATGCCCCGCCCCTCCACGGCCTACGCCATACGGCGCGACTGGAGTCCCGGGCGCCGCTCCGCCTATCTGCGCGACGCGCTGGCGGCGGCCGACCCGCACGTGGACTTCCGGCGCTACGGCGTCGTCTACTTCGTGGCCGACCCGGACGCGCCCGGGGTCGACTCCGACGCGACGAAGGTCGTCAACCTGGACACCCCGCTGCGGGCCGACGGCGCCGACATCCGGCGGGTGGTCACCGTGTTCGAGGACCATCCGCCGGACCGGCTGGTCCTGGCCCACGAGACCGGTCACGTCTTCGACCTGCCCGACCTGTACCGGCGGCCGGTCGACGGCGACGGGGACTGGGACACCCACGTCGGCGACTGGGACCTCATGGGCAGCCAGTTCGGACTGGCCCCGGACCTCTTCGGCTGGCACAAGTGGAAACTGGGCTGGCTGGAGCCCCGGCAGGTGGCCTGCGTCCGCGGCACCGGGCCGGTCCGGCTCACCCTGGAGCCGCTGGGCGCCGGGCCCGGGGTGCCGGTGGCGGGCGCCGCGGGCGCGCCGTCGTTCGGGCTGGGCCGGGGGACCAAGCTGGCGGTGGTGCGCACCGGGGCGGACACGGCGCTGGCCTTCGAGGCGCGCGGTCCGGTGGGCGACGACGCGGCGGCCTGCCGGGCGGGGGTGCTGGTCTACCGGGTGCGCGGGGGCACGGAGTCCGGCGCGGGGCCCGTCCGGGTGATCGACGCCCATCCGCACACCGAGGCGTGTGGGCGGGACTCGGTCTACCCGCCGCTGGCGGACGCGCCGGTCGGCCTCGGGGAGAGCTTCACGGTGCCCGGCGACGGTGTGCGGGTGGAGGTGCAGGGGCGGACCCCCTCGGGCGCCTGGACGGTGAGCATCACCCCGGGGGCGGGGGCGCCGGGGCGGGGATGAGGCGGGGGATGAGGTGCGGGACGGGCGGCGGACCCGGGTGGCGGGGCGGGCGCGGGAGCGGTGCGGAACGCGAGGGGGGATGAGGCGCCGTACCGGGTGCCGGCCGGGTGCCGGGCGCCGTGCCGGGTGCGGAGTGCGTCCCCGGGAGCGTGGCCGGACATGAGGAAGGGCGTTCCCGGAGACCGAGAACGCCCTTCGCCAGTCAATCCTGGCTTTCGCCGGTGCGCCGCCAGGGACTCGAACCCCGGACCCGCTGATTAAGAGTCAGCTGCTCTAACCAACTGAGCTAGCGGCGCCTGCTGACGTCGTAGACCTTAGCACCCTGGTCGGCGGGAGGAAAAATCGAAATCCGCACCGCCGCGCGGGCCGCCCGCACGGCCGCCCAGAGCAGGATCTCGGGGCCCGGCAGCCACGGCCGCCGGGTGTCCGGGGCGACCAGCCAGCGGTCCCCGGGATGGTCGGTCCCGGCCTCCGGTGCCGGAACGGTCACCGTGTCGCCGACGCCGTGGCACAGCAGGGGCGGGACCCCGCCGGTACGGCCGCCCGCCCGGCCGCGGGTGCCCCACTCCTCCCACTCCAGCAGCGACGGCAGCCGCTGGGCCGTGCCGGGGGCGGCGAACACCAGGAGACGCCCGCGCACCTCGGCCACCGGCCCCGAGCCCGGGCCCTCCTCCCACATCCGGTCCAGCATCCGGCGGCCGAACAGCGTGGGGGCGCTCACCACGTCGAAGACCGGGCCGCAGGGGAGGGGGACCGGGACCGAGGGCCGTTCCCGCCACGAGGCGAGGGCGCGCCGGGCGCGGGGGTCCGCCGAGGCCAGCCAGGCGGCGCCGTCCGAGGTGAGGTCCGAGGCGTTCCGTGTGCTGCTCATGCCGCCCAGATCTACCGTCGGTAAGCGAACCGTTTCACCGTGTTGCGGGAAACCGGGACAGAGGGCGTGGGGGAGGGGTATCGTGCCCGCCTGGCATATGCCCTGGTGGTACGGCCCGGGGCACGAGGCACGGCGCGGGGTCCGCCGCGGGGCCGGGGAACGGGGCCGAGACGGTCGGGCAGCGCCGGGGGTCCCGGCCGACGGGCACTCCGTCGCTGCCGCGGAGACGCCGATGCCCCGGAGGCCGGGGGCCGCGGGGCGCGGGCGGGCCGGCGCGGCAGTCGGGCCGCGGGGGCCTCGGGGCCGATGGGCCTCAGGACGTGGGCCGGACCGCCGGCCGCCGGGTCAGACCGGGCCGACGAGTCCCGGGCCGCCGCGCTCGGCCCCGCTCAGCAGGTCACGGCCGAACTCCACCATCTTCTTGGCGTAGTCCTCGGTCCACTCGGCCCGGTTCGCGATCTCCGCCGCCGTCAGCCGGTCGAACCGCCGGGGGTCCGCGAGCTGCGCGGCGGCCATCGCCTGGAACTCCACCGCCCGGTCCGCCGCCGCCCGGAAGGCCCGGGTCAGCTCCGTGGACCGGTCCAGCAGGGCGCGGGGGTCCTCCATGGACTCCAGGTCGAAGAAGTGCTCGGGGTCGGTGGCGGCCTCCGCGGGCTCGAAGAGCAGGGGCGCGGGGCGCAGCCGCCGTTCGTTCCGGTGCGGCGCGGGCTCCGCCATGGTGTCGCCTCCTGGCTGGGCCGTTCACGACCCGTCGGGGAAAAGGTCCACCGTCCATTCTCCCGCGCCCGCGCAAGAGCACGGAAACCTTTCACCCCACCCGCGCGCGTCCACCCGCCCCCGCGCTCCGCCCGGCTCCGGGCCGCACCGGGACGCGGCCCCGCGTCCGAGGCGGTCCCGCGTCCGAGGCGGCCCCGCACCCGGAGGCGCCGCCCGGCCCGCCCCCGGTCAGGGCCGCCAGGACACCCGGTGCTCCGCCAGGTGGGAGAGGACCGCGTGGTTGGCCTCCCAGCCGTCGGGGAACTTCACCAGCGTCCCGAGCTGCACCGGTTCCGTCGACGGGTAGTCGTCCAGCAGGGCGTCCACCCCCGCGCGGCACACCACGACGCAGGCGTGCCGGTGGCGCGAGGCCAGCACACACAGCCGCCCCGTCTCCAGGTGGAAGGCGGTGGCGTCGGGGCGGCCGGACAGCGGGTGCAGCACGACCGTCACGTCGTACTCACGGCCCTGGAGCCGGTTGGCCGTGTCGACCGTGACGTCCCGCACCCCGAGCCCGGCCAGCGCCTCCCGCACGGCCGCGGCCTGGTCGCGGTGGGCGGTGCCGACGGCGACGCGCGCGGCGGTCAGCGGCACCGGCTCCGGTCCCCGCTCCGAGACCGCCGCCCCGCCCCGCTCCAGGAGCCGCCGGACCACCGCCGCCACCGCCCCCACCGCCTCCGGGTCGGTGCGCGGGGTGTGCCGGGCGGGCAGCTCCAGCAGGCCCCAGCCCGAGGCCGCCGCCTCGTCGATCACCCGGTCGGGGCCCGAGCCGTCCGACGGCACGGCGAAGAACAGCCGCCGGTCGCCGGGGCCGGTGCCGCTGCGGAACGGCGTGTACGGGTAGAAGGCCTCCGAGACCAGCGGCGCCGCCGACGCGGGCAGCCGCCACGACACCGGCAGCCGGTGCTGCGGCAGGGACGGGTTGTGGGCGAGCAGGGTGCTGACCGCGGAGGCCGAGGGATCGTGCGACAGGCCCGCCCACTGCTCACCGCCCACCGTCGAGAACGGGTCGAGCTGGCCCGGGTCGCCCACGAACAGCGCCCGCTCGAACAGCCCGGCCACCGCCAGCAGCGCGTCCGAGCGCATCTGGTACGCCTCGTCGACGATCGCGTGCGACCACGGCTCGTCCACCTCGACATGCGCCCACTTGGCCGCCGTCGACAGCACCACCGGCACCCCCGCGAGCTGGTCCGCCCTCGTCGACGTCCGCACGTTCGGCAGGTCGTCCAGCGCCCGGTCGTACGCGTCGGTGTCGCTGCTGTGCAGCCGGCCCACCGGCAGCTCCGGAGCCTTCTCGGCCAGCCGCAGCACCAGATCGTCGACCTGCGCGTTGGTCTGCGCCACCACCATCAGCGGGCGGCCCGCGTCGGCCAGTTCCAGCGCGGCCCGCACCACCAGCGTGGACTTCCCGGCACCGGGCGGGGAGTCCACGACGACCCCGCGCTCCGTGCCGCCCAGGGTGTCGGCGAGGATCGCGGCGGTGGCCCGGGCGGCCTCCGCGCCCGGGTCGAAGGCGGCCCGCGGGCGGACGTCCTCGGCGGTCACCGCGGAACCTCCCCGGTCCGGTGCTCGGCGGTCACAGCAGATCCTCCTCGGTACGCGCGTCGGCGGGCTCCGGCAGGAGCGCGCCCGTCGCCTCGGGCGGCCCGCCGTGGGTCCACGGCGTGTGCTCCGGGTCGGGCAGCTTCGCCCCGCCCCGCTGCTCGTGCTCGAAGAGCGTGAAGGTGACCGCGTCGCCCTTCCCGGGCACCGAGCCCGGCTCCGGCTCCCGGCCGCGCCCCATCTTGTCCACGATCCGCAGCACCACGCCGCCGTCCCCGTCCCGGCCCGCGAACTCGGCCGCCTGCGGGCGCCCGCCCAGCGACCGGTACACCTTCACCCGCTCCGCCAGATGGGGCAGGTCGTCGGTCCGGACGGTGACCAGCGGGCGCGGGGCGGGCCGCTTCCCCTCGCTGTACGCCATGACCACGTCGGTGACCTCCCCGGCGAACGCGTCCCCGGCCAGCCGCCGCCCCGCCATCACCAGCGGATCGTCCAGCGCCTCCTGCGCGTCCAGCCGGGCCTGCTCCCGCTCGCGGGTGGCCAGCTTGTTCGCCGCCGTCACCGCGTCGTCGCGGCGAGGCTGCGGCGGCTCCCCGGCGAGGACCCGGTCCCGGTGCGCGGTGAACGACCAGCGGTCGCGGGTCCACCGCTCCTCCGTCCGCGCCCCGGCGGGCAGCTCCCGCAGCAGGTCCAGGCCCCGCCACACCGCGTCCCAGGTGGGCCGGGTGCGGCTCTCCACCAGCTCCCGGATCTCCCGCTCGGCGGCGGTGAGCGCGCCCATCCGGTCGTCGGCCTCCAGACCGTCCTCGGCGGCGGCGAACGCGGTGCGGGCGCGGTCGTAGCGCTCGATGGCGGGGGCGAGCAGATCGTTGTCGAAGGCCGGGTCGGTGGCCGGACCGGCGGGCGGGCACAGCAACTGGCCCCGGTCGTCCCGGGCCAGCTCCGCGCGCAGGGCCGCCGCCGCGCCGGACGGCGCGTCCCCGGGCGGGGCGATCCAGGCGAGCAGCTTCCCAAGGTGCTGGTCCTCCGGCGAGGACTGCCCCGTCGCCCAGTGCCGGCCCAGCAGATCGGTCATGGCCAGCAGCAGCGACGAGCCCGGCACCCGCGCCCGCTCCCCGTAGTGGGTCAGCCACCGGCCGAGCAGCGGCACCCTCGGCGGCGCCGGGTGCGGGGTGTCCGGGTCCTCCTCCGCCGTGCGCCGGAACCGCATGGCCCGGCCCAGCAGCCGTACGAACTCCAGGCCCGCCCGGCTCGGCACGATCACCTGCGCGGCGTCCGCGCACAGCTCGACCTCGACCTTGACCCGGCGGCCCGTCCCCGGGTCCGTCCCGGTCCGCTCGGCGGCCTCGACCGCCTCCGCGCACGCCTCGATGTGCGGCAGCACCAGATCCGCCAGATCGGCGAGGAAGGCGAACCGCAGGTCCCGGTCCCGGGGCTGCGGCACGACCAGCAGCCGCGGCGCCTTCCGGTCGGTGCCGACCAGCGCCCCCAGCGGGGCGCCGGCCTCACCGGCGGTGGTCAGCGGCACGAACACCAGGGGGCGCTCGGACAGGTGCCGGTGGCGGACGGTCGCGGCGGGCTGGGCACGCCCGGTGCGCACGGCCTCCAGCCGGGCCAGCGTGGTGATCAGCGACATGCCGCCCCCAGGGCCTCCGCGCGCAGCAGCGCCGCGCGGCGCAGCGCCGCCACCGCGGGATCACCCGCGTCCCCGGACTCGCCGCGCGCGGCGGCGAGCACCTCCGCCACCCGGGTCAGCCCGCCCAGCTCGGCGCGGACCGGGCGGCCGAGCGCGGTCACCGCGTCGGCCTCCCGGGCGCGGGCCCGGCAGTGGAAGGCCAGCTCGCAGGCGGACAGGCACTCCGGCGCGTACGACGCGGGCACCGCCTCGACGGCGGCGGCCAGCTCCTCGGCCGGCAGCCCGGGGGAGAAGCAGACGCCCTCGGGCAGGGCGTCGGCGATCTCCTCGATCCGGGTGAGCCGGGCGAGCTGGCGGGCGGTCACCGCGCGCTGCCTGCGCACGTCGACGGCGGAGGCGGTGGGCAGGTTGGTGAAGTCCTTGGGGCACACCAGCAGCACCCGGTGGCGCACCCGCGGCACCGGGTCCAGCCGGGCCGCGATCCGCTCCAGGGCCAGCACGTAGACCGCCGCCTGCCGGGCGGCGGCGCCGACCTTCGCCGGGTCCGCCGAGCCGTCCAGCATCGGGAAGGACTTGATCTCGACGACCGACCAGCCGCCGTCGGGGTGCACCACGACCGCGTCCGGCTCCAGGAAGGCGGGGGAGCCCGCCACGTCGAGCGCGACCATCGGGTGGTCCAGCAGGGCCCAGCCGCCCGCCGCGGTGGCCTCCCGCAGGGTCAGCGCCGTGCGGGCCGCGCGGCCCTCGGGGCCGGTCGCCGACAGGTCGGGCACCCGCGCCCCCGCGGGCGGCTCGGCGCCCGGGTCCAGCCGCTCGTGCACCAGCCGCAGCAGCTCGGCGCCGCCGTCCGCCTTGACCCGGGCCTCGAAGGCGTTGCCGCGCATGAAGGCGAACTGGGACATGCCGAAGACCGAGGGCGCGCCCAGCGCGCTCGCGAGCGACGCCTTGTCCACCCCCGCGCCGTCGAGGATCGCGCGGCGCCCGCACCCGGGGTTGGCGGCGAGGGCGGCCAGGGCGCGGGCGTCCAGCGCCTTGGCGGGGACATCGGGACCGCGCAGCTCAGCGAGCCGGTGCCGGAGCCCCGTCGTCCGCGTCCGAGGGGGAGGCGTCCGGCCCGGCTCCCGCCGCGACCCGCTGCTCGCGCTGCCGTGGAAATCGCTCACCCGCGGAAGTCTGGCATCCGCCACTGACAATCGGGGACACCACGTCGACCGGGCCGCCCGCGGAAGGTGCGCCGGCGGGCGCGAGCCGCGCCGTGACGGAGGCCGGCAGCCGGGCGGCGAGCCAGGTCCACGCCCGGTCCGCGCCGCGCATCGCCAGCGGCGTCAGCAGCAGCCCCGCGCCCATCACGGCGGCACCGGCCACCGCGTCCAGGAAGTAGTGGTTCGCGGTGCCCATCACCACGATCGTGGTCACCAGCGGATAGACGACGCCCGCCGCCCGCGCCGTGCGGGTGCGCCCGTGCCGCCAGAGCAGCACGCCGCACCAGAGGGCCCAGCCCACGTGCAGGCTCGGCATGGCCGCGTACTGGTTGGTCATCCCGCCCAGTCCGCGCGGCGCGCTCGCCTCGCCGCCCCACCAGCCGTACGAGCTGTACTGCGCCATGGTGTCGACGAAGCCGTGGCCCGCGTCCAGCAGCCGGGGCGGGCAGGTGGGCAGCAGGGTGAAGCCGATCAGGCCGATGAACGTGGAGACCATCAGCCAGGTGCGGGCCGCCCGGTAGCGCACCGTGTGCGAGCGGAACAGCCAGACCAGCACCGCCGGGGTGACCACGTAGTGCAGCGAGGCGTACCAGAAGTCGGCCGGCACCCCGATCCAGGGCTCGCGGGTGAACAGCCGGTTCAGCGGGTGCTCGGCGTTGAGGAACAGCGCCTTCTCGATGTCCAGGATCGCCAGGCCGTGGTCCACGGCGTCGGAGATGTCGCCGCGCACCAGGAGACGGCCGGCCGAGTAGCAGGCGTACACCAGGGCGATCAGCGGCAGCTCGGTCCACCAGCGCGGACGGGTCCGCGGGGTCGCCCCAGTACCCGGTGTCTCGGTATGAGGCAATCCGATCGCCCTCCCCTTCCGTTCCCCCACGCGTCCTTGCGCGGACACGGGCGTGCCACTCTACGGCCTTCGCGCACCCCCTCACCGGGTGGCCCCGGCCCTGATAGACGCCGGTATCGCCCCCCGGGTTGCGTGCCCGGGGCGTACGCGATGATGGAGGGGTTCCCGCCTCGCATTCCTCCCGGAGGGTCCCTTCCCATGGCACCGCGCATCCTGCTGGCCCGGCACGGACAGACCGAGTGGTCGCTGTCCGGCAAGCACACCGGCAGGACCGATGTGCCCCTCCTGGAGGAGGGCCGCCGGGGCGCCGGACTGCTGGGGGAGCGGCTGCACCGGGCGCCGCTGGACGGACTGCCCGGCGTAGAGGTGCGCACCAGCCCCCTCTCCCGCGCGCGGGAGACCTGCGACCTGGCGGGCTTCGGCGAGCGCGCCACCACCTGGGACGCGCTCCTGGAGTGGCACTACGGGGAGTACGAGGGGCTGAAGCCGGAGGAGATACAGGCGCTCCGGCCGGGCTGGCTGATCTGGCGGGACGGCGTCCCCGGCGGCGAGAGCCCGGCCGAGGTGTCCGCCCGCGCTGACGAGGTCGTCGCCTGGGCCCGGGAGGCGGACCGGGACGTGCTGGTCTTCGCCCACGGCCACATCCTGCGCGCCATGGGCGCCCGCTGGCTCGGCCTCCCCATCGACTTCGCCGCCCGCATCCGTCTCAACCCGACCTCCCTGTCGGTCCTGGGCTGGGCCTACGGGGACCCGGCCATCGAGGCGTGGAACGACCTGGGCCACCTGGCGGCGTAGACGGCGCCCGACGGGTGGGCAGCCCGGTGGGATCACCACGCCGACGACGAGGGGCCCTGTCCCGTCATCACCCACTGAGCAGCGACGTCACCCGCCGGCACAGGACGAAGGAAGCCCGGCGCGATCGGCCCGCGGACAACCTCTTGCTCTCAGCCTGCCTCGACCGAGTCGGACCGCGTCGTCACGACGTCACCGGTAACGGCGTCCAGTGTGATCACCCGGATGGAGGGAGCACTCGTGGACGGTGAGGAGTCGTCGTCGGGAGGGCCGTCCTGGGCAACGCCGTCCTGGGAGGGGACCGCCTCCGCGCCGGGTGGGCCGACACTCAGCATCCAGTACGGGTGCCAGCGGCCGATGCCGTCGGTGCGGGCGAGCAGTTCGCCGGAGTGGACGATGTCACCGGGGAACTTGTGCGTGGCGATGGCCTGAGCCTGTTGTCGGCCGATACGCGCCGAGGGCAGTTCGGGGTCGGGTATGTGACGTGCGGTGAATGAGGTGATCTTGAGGTCGGGCCCGACAAGGACGTCCATCCGCATGGGCATCAGCACGCCGTTCTCACGAGAGCGCCAGGAGACCAGTTTCGAGGCTTGTCGAGGCCCGGCGGCACTGACATGGGTGTCTCCGGCGAGGGCCCAGGGAAAGTGGGCTCGCACGAAGGTGGTGCCGGCCTTCAGGGCGGCGTCATCACTGACGGGTGCGGTATCGGGTCCGACGGCCGGGCCGATGGGCTGCAGCAGACCGGAGGTCACTTCGCGGGAGGGCCACTCGATGTCGAGTACCCCGCGGTCGGTGTTGGCCGAGATCCGTCCGGGACCTCCTGCCGGCCCGGGGAAGAACTGCACCGACGTGGCTCGGGCCCGCTCACCGAGGAAATCGGTGATCGCCTTCCGGGCGGTCTCCCGCTGTTCGGGGGAAGCGGCATCCGCCGATGCCACCTCAGCCATCACAAAGGTGACGGTGAAGGCGCTGATCAGACCGAGTACGGCGATTCCGGAGGTGAAACCGATGAGGGAACGGCGCACCTGATGCCTGCTGATGAGGATGACGGTGTCCTGTCCGCCGCGGGTCGTTTCCCAGTGCAGTCCGGCGCCCACGACCAGGGCACCGGAAAAGGCGCCGAGGCTGTTGGTCCACAGATCGGTGCTGTCACACGCGCGCCCCATGCCCGGTGTAAGAGCCTGCGTCACCTCGATGGCGGCCGAGAGAGCGACACAGGCCAACGCGACCGGAATCGGACGCCGTGTCAGCCAGGTGGCCAGGGCGGCCAAAGGAATGAAGAGGAGAATATTCAGCAACCCTTGGGCGGTGAACGTTTCCGTGACAATATTACGTTCAATGAAGCACGTTGCCGAGGCGGGCGCGTCCGGGGAAATGGGATAGAGCGTGGCGCTCATGACGGCCGCGAGCGCGGCACCCGTCAGGGCGCACAGGGTTCCGGGCTTCCCGAGACGGCGTCCCAGGAAAAAGGACATCAGAGCCGCAATCATGGAGAAGGTGACGGCGGTCACCAGCATTCCTTGATTGCCATTGAATACTGCCTGAATCATGCGGTCGTTTCCTGGGCTCGCGCGGGAGGATCGGTGCAGGTGCGGGGCCCGCTCGTGAGCGGGCCCCGCGTTCAACGTTTCAGCACTGGGTGACCGGCGCGTTGTTGAAGGTCTGCTGACCCTGAACCTCCATCCAGCCGATCACGGCGTTGCAGCCGCTGAGGTTGTAGTTGGACCACTTGGTGCTCTTGGTCGTGCCCGACGACTGGGAGAACCACGATCCGGTGTGTGCGGTGCCGACGTGAGTCCATCCGAAGCGTGCGGTGATGGTCCCGCCACCGGTCTTGTCGTACGCGTCCGTCACGTTCCAGGAAGAACCGGTGCCACTGGTCAGCGAGGTCCACAGGACGCCGTTGCTCAGCTTCGTGCGGGATGTGCCGTAGTCGAAGTTACCGCCGGCCACTGCGGCCGGGGCGATGACCCCCATGCCAATGAGTACAGCTGCCGAAGTGGCGACGACGCGTCGGGCTGCGGCCATTTCCTGAACCTTCTTTCCGATGGATTTAGTGAAGATCATCTTCTCGGACATGAAGAAATCTAAAGGATTCAGCAAGAAGGTCGCAGCGATTTTGTCGATATGTGACCCGGTTCACACAGGACAGTCGAAGATGTGCGACTTGACGCACTGTTGGTCATAAGTCTTTCTTAATCTCGATTCGAGGAGCCGTCTTTCCGGTTTTCGCCCCGAAATGTGTCCTCAATGAGTCTTGCCTCACCAGAAACAATAGACTATTGATCGCTCTGGTTATGAGCCGGCCGTCGCCTCCCATCGAGGTGGACCCATGATGTCGATCCACTTTTTCGGGCGTTGATCCGAACCGGTTCGAGTTCCGGGGTCATGAGCTGCGGGCGATGCGGGGCCCGGCGTTCTTCGCGCCGGTCCTGGCCTCGCGGGTGCAGGGGTGGGCGATGCCGCGCATCGCGGACCCTGGCGGGTGGGCGACCGGCGTCCCGATCGTCGGCCAGGGGGAGGGGACGGCGGCAGCGGACCGTCCGTTACCGCCGGGACGATGCCGAACGTGGACGTCGGCTCTTCGAAGGCGGCCCGCCCGAGCCGAAGCCCGATCGCCGTGGCGGGTCGTCCCCTTGGATTCCGGTGTGTGGTGCGAAGCCGCTGACGCCCAGCACCTGCCGGTTCGGCATCGACTTCCGTTCAGGGTGCCGAGACCGGTGCTCCCTTGCGTGGCAGCAGGGCTCCGCGCGCTTCACGGGCCGTCCGGCGCGGTCCACGACGAAGCGCCCGAACACCGTTTGTCCGGGCGCTTCGGTGACCGAACCTCCCGCGCGTGCGCGGGAACCGCGGCCGGGGGCGGGCCACGCGCGGGAGTAGGGGGCGGCCTCGTCGTCCGGGCCGGTCACGGCTGCGCCGGTACCCCGTGCCCGCGCGCGGGAGGCGCGGCAGGCGGGCGGCTCGCATGGGTCGGACCCCGCGCCCGCGGGCACCCGTCCCCTCGCCCCGGGAAGGGGGCCCCTCCCCGGCGCGGGGCGGCGGGTCCGTGCGGAGGCCCGTGCGGCGGTCCGGGCCGCCCGTGCGCGTTGGGCGTGACGACTCTCACGCCGTGCGGGGCAGCGCGGCGTGCCGGTCCAGGAAGGCCGAGACGCCCGGGACCCGGCGGTGCGGGAGCAGCACTCGCGCGGTGCCCGCCAGCATTCCGCGGACGCGGGAGGACTGGACCTCGCCCAGCAGGTCCAGGACCCGCATCCCGGCCCCCGCCGCCTCGTCGGGCCGCCCGCCCCGGGCCAGGTCGTCGGCCAGCTCGGCGGAGTACAGGGCGAGGTTGCGGGTGAAGTGCGGCTCCTGGAGCTCCGCCGCCCGCCGCGCGTGCCGGGCCGCCCGGGACCAGTCGCCCAGCGTGGACCAGCACTGGGCCTCCAGGCCCTCCAGCTCGGCCTCCCCGTAGAAGCTCATCCACTCCGGGTCGGCCGCGGAGGTGCCCCGCCCGAACAGGGCCTGGGCGCGGATCAGCGCCTGCTCGCAGCCGACGCGGTCGGCCATCCCCGCCCAGCCGCCCGCCTCGCGCAGCGCCAGCAGCGACATCAGCCGGTCGGAGCCCAGCGTCCGCGCGACGCGCTGCGCGGCCTGCGCCGCCCGCACCGCCTCCCGGGGGCGGCCCGCGTCCCGGGCCAGGAACGCCGTGTTGCAGAAGGCGTGCGCCTCCACCCCCGCGTCACCGCCCGTCCGCGCCGTGGCCAGTGCCTCCGCGTAGTGCGACCGGGCGTCCTCGAAGCGGCCCGAGTCATGGGCCAGCCAGCCCACCGAGAGGGCCAGTTCGCCGGCGCCCGCGCAGAGCCGGTCGGCCGTCGCCCGCCGGGTCACACCGGCGTCCAGCAGCGCGTACGCGGCGCGCAGCGGGGCCGCCGCGCGCCGGTAGAGCCCGTCGGCCCCGTGCCGGTCGTCGAGCAGCCGGATGCGGCGGACGGCCTCCTCCACGGCGCCCGCGCCGCCCGTCCCGGGGCCGCCCGCGGTGCGGGGGGCCGCCGAGGCGTCCGGCGCGGCTGCCAGGGGGGCCAGCGAGGCGGCCGCCATCGTGGCCCCGCCCGTCATGAATGCGCGACGCAGCACGTCGCTCTCCTCGTGGTCGTCGTGCGGTCCGTACGGTGCGTACGGCTCATGCGCCCCGGCCGGCCCGCGCGGGGGGCGCGGGCGGCGGTCGGGACATGCCGGGGGCGTCTCCTCGGCGGCGCGCGCCCTCCGCCCGCGGACGGACGAACGGGGCGCGAAGCCCAGGTCGGTGAGCGTGCGTCCGGGGAACATGTGCAGGAACACCCGTTCGTACGCGTAGTTGGGGCAGCGGATCTCGCCCGCCTCGACCCGCCCGACGTACCGTGCGTCGCAGCAGACCCGCTCGCCGATCTCGCGCGCGGCCCGCCGGACGGCCGCGGCGAACTCGGCGGGCGAGCGCCGCCCGCGCAGCCGCCGGAAGACGAGGTTGGGCCGCGGGGGCCGGTCGGGCCGTGCGGAGTCCGCCGATGCGGTCGATGCCGTCGCCATGGCCGGGTCCTCTCGTGCGAACCGTCGAACCCCGCCGGGCCGGGGCGGGTCGCGCCGACTCCGCTCGCCGTCCCGTTCCCGGCGACCCCGAACGTACCGGTTGTGACGGAGCGGACACAGGGAGTTTGGTGACAAAGCGGATATCCCCTCCACGATCCGCCATGAAGTGCCATCCTTTGCGGCCCACTTCGCCCGTAGCCGTTGACGCCCCCGCGCGTTGAACCCCGTGGCCCCGGAAGCCGGGGAGGCGGGGGAGGCCGAGGAGGATTCCGTGGGAGAGGCCGGGATGGAGATCAGCCGGTTCGGTGCGTCCGAGACCGTCGGCGCCGTGTGCGGGGCGGACACCCTGTGCGAGGTGGTGACCGTGCCGACCCGGCACGGACTGGAGGCGGTCGACATCCTCCGGCGGGGGCCCGGCGAGGGGATCGGCCCGGTGCTCCACGACGGCCGCGGCGAGACCCTCGGCTTCCTGGTGCCGCCCGGTACGGCCGCCGCGTGGGACGTGCCGGGGAGCACCTGCACGGAGACGGACCGCCGGGGCGCACGCCTCCCGCTCGCGCCGGAGCCGCCGGTGCGCGGCTCGGACTGGCTGCTGCCGCCCGCCGCCGCCGCGGACCCGGCGACCGACCCGGCCGTACTGCGCGCCGCCCTGGGCGAGGCGGCCCGGCTGCTCGAAGTGGCGGACAGCTGCTGCTGATCCCCGGGCCGCACCGGGCCACCCAGACCCGGGCCGGCCCCGCCGCCCGACCCCCGCTCCGGCCCCGGGTGGGCGGCCCGGTCCGGGCCGGCGTGGCTCGGTCCGGTCCGTTCGGTGCGGCTCGGCGTGACCCGGTCCGGTCCGGCCGGGAGCCCGCCCCCGTTCCGTCCTCCGCCGCGTTCCGCGTCCGGGATCGGTGGCCCGTGCCGTACGGGCACGTCAGGGGCGCGGGGCGCGGTCTGCCCCGGGCGGGACCGGCGGACGGCCGCTTCGTGCGCGCCCCGATAATGGGGGGATGGGAAAGGCCAGGAACCCCCGCCGAGGGCGGGCCGCGGTGGAGTCCGTCGTCGAGGACGTCGACGGCGGCCGTGCCGAACTGGTGCCCGACCGGGAGCGGGCCAGGGCCTGGACGCTGCTGATCGACGGCGCCCCGCAGTCCCACGTCGACCTGGACGACCCCGCGCACCTCTCCTTCGAGTACCAGCGCCGCATGGGCCACGTCATCGACCTGGCCGCGCCGCCCGGCAGGCCCGTCCACGCGATCCACCTCGGCGGCGGCGCCCTCACCCTCGCCCGCTACACCGCCGCCACCCGCCCCCGCTCCACCCAGCAGGTCGTCGAACGCGACGCCGCCCTCGTCGCCCTGGTCCGCCGCGCCCTGCCGCTGGACCCCGGCGCCCGGATCCGCGTCCGCTCCACCGACGCCAGGGCCGGGCTGGCCAAGGCGGCCGACGGCTGGGCCGACCTCGTCGTCGCCGACGTGTTCAGCGGCGCCCAGACCCCGGCCCATCTGACGTCCACCGAGTTCCTCGACGAGGTCGCGCGCGTGCTCCGCCCCGGCGGGCTCTACGTCGCCAACCTCGCGGACGGGCCGCCGCTGGCCCATCTGCGCGGCCAGATCGCCACCGCCGCGGCCCGCTTCCCCGAACTGGCCCTGATCGCGGACCCCGCCGTGCTGCGCGGACGGCGCTTCGGCAACGCGGTCCTCGTCGCCGGCCACCGACCCCTGCCGGTCGCCGAACTCACCCGCCGCGCGGCCTGCGACCCGCACCCCGGACGGGTGGAGCACGGGCGCGCCCTCACCGACCTCACCGGCGGCGCGGCGCCCGTCACGGACGCCTCGGCCGTGGACTCACCGGCCCCGCCGCCGTCCGTCTTCGACCGGGCTCAGTAGGTCCCGATCTCCACCCGGGGCGCGCTGTCGTGCCAGGTGCAGAACACCGACACCCGCTGCTCGCCCGAGGCGAACTCGACCCTGATCCACTTCTCCGTCTTCCACACCTGCATCGACCAGCCCGCCGCGGGCGCCGCCGACACCAGCGACGCCGACGACGGCCCCAGGTCGAACACCGCCCGCCCGCCCTCGGTGTCGTAGCCCTTGACCCGCCCGGTCGCGGACGCCGAGGGGGAGGGTGAGGAGGACATGGCGGCGGGACCGGAGGGCGGCTCGGTGTGCGGGGCCGCCGGGTCGGGCGTGCCCACCGGCTCCTCCGGCGACGGGGCCGCGTCGCCCGGGGGCGTGTGCGACGGCTCGGTGGCGGACGGGGTGGGAGTGCCGGCCGGGGTGACGGCGGGGGAGTGGCCCCCGGCCCCCTCCGAGGCCGTGATCGGCAGGGCGCGCGGGGCGTCGTACGCGGTGCCCGCCAGCACCGTGCGGACACCCCACCAGGACAGCGTGACCGCCGCACCCGTGGCGAGCAGCCAGGCCAGTACGTGTACGAGTCCTCTGCGCATCGCGGCCATACTGCCTCACAGGTCACCGGCCTGTCGCCCCCTGTGCGGAGCTCTTCCCGGACGTCCGCGCGGGCGGGGCGGAAGCCATCCCTCCGGTGGCGCGGAACGCTGGAGTCCGGGCGCGGAGGAAGTGATTCCGGGGCCCTCGCGGGGGCCGCCGGGAGCCCCTCCGGGGCCCGGTTCGCGTTCTGCGCGGCGGGAGGCGGTGCCGCTGCCCGAAAGCGGGTCGGATCCGGCTGCCGGAGGGTGGTCGGGGCGCGGTCCGGAGCCCGGTGGGCCGCCCGCGCGGAATCCGGACAACTGCTGTCCGGAACGTGGCGGTCGAGACCGTCGGGGCCATGGGGAGGCCGTCCGACGGACGGTCGGCCGTGGGCGGTGGACGGTGCTCGGACGGCGGTGGGCCTCCGGGCCGGGCCCGGGGGCGCCGCTCGGACGGGGGTGGCCTCCGCCCCGGTCCCTTCGACCCCGATGCCTTTGGCCCCGGTTCCTCCGGCCCCCATCCCTTTGGCCCCGGTTCCTCCGGGAGTGCCGCGCGGGGCCGTGCCGGGGGATGCGTCTCCGCCCCGGGCCCGCCGGGGGACGCGGCCCGGGGACGGTGGACTCCAGGCCCGCTGGGGCCGGTCGGGGCGCCGTGCGACGGACGGCGCGGCTCCGCTTGGCTGGAACGCCCTCGTCCCACTGCCCGGACGGCGGGTGACGCCCCGTCGGCGGCCCCGCCGGGCGGCCGGCCGCGAGGCCGCGGACGGCCTCGCCGGAACCCGGCCGGGCCGCTGGTCGGACCGCTTCACACGGTCTTTCCACAGGCTCCTCACGGAGTTGTCCACAGGCCCGCCGCGGCCCGGTCCGCATGGCGTACGGTGCGGCGCATGGCAAGTGTGCTCGTGGTCGAGGACGACCAGTTCGTACGCTCGGCGCTCATCCGGCATCTGACCGACGCCACGCACCTGGTGCGCAGCGTCGGCACGGCGCTGGAGGCGCTGCGCGAGGTCGCCCATTTCCGTTTCGACGTGGTGATACTCGACCTCGGACTCCCCGATCTGGACGGGTCCGAGGCGCTGAAGATGCTGCGCGGCATCACCGACGTCCCGGTGATCATCGCCACCGCGCGCGACGACGAGACGGAGATCGTCCGCCTGCTCAACGCGGGCGCCGACGACTACCTCACCAAGCCCTTCTCCGTCGAGCACCTCTCCGCCCGGATGGCAGCCGTGCTCCGCCGCGCCCGCTCCGGCACCGCGGGGGCACCGCCGTCCACGGTGCTGAGGGTCGGCGGCCTCACCGTCGACCCCCTGCGCCGCCAGGCCGAACTGGACGGTGAGCGGCTGGACCTGACGCGCCGCGAGTTCGACCTGCTCGCCTTCCTCGCCGGCCGCCCCGGCGTCGTGGTGGCCCGCAGGGACCTGCTGGCCGAGGTCTGGCAGCAGTCCTACGGCGAGGACCAGACCATCGACGTCCATCTCTCCTGGCTGCGGCGGAAGCTGGGCGAGACGGCCGCCCGGCCCCGCTATCTGCACACCGTGCGAGGCGTCGGCGTGAAACTGGAGCCGCCCGCGCCGCGGCCCCCGGACGAGGAGCCGCCCCGATGAGATGGGCCCTGGTCAAGGTGTCGCTGGCGGTCACCGCGATGGTCGTGGTGGCCTTCGCCGTGCCGCTCGGTCTCGCGGTCCGCGAGCTGGCCCGCGACCGCGCCTTCTCCAACGCCGAGCGGGAGGCCACCGCCGTCGCCCCGGCGCTGTCCATCACCACCGACCGGGACGAGCTGGAGCGCGTGGTGGCCTCCGCAGGGATGGGCGACGGCATGGCCGTGCACCTGCCGGCCACCGGTACCGACCCGGTCCGCTCCCACATCGGCCAGCGGCGCGCCACCGACGAGGACATCGCCGCCGTGCGGAGTGTGGGCCGCGCCTCCAGCACCGAGGTGCGCGGCGGCTCGGCGCTGCTCCAGCCGATCGCGCTCAGCTCCGGCGAGATCGCCGTCGTCGAGGTGTACGTGCCGGAGTCCGAGGTGACCAACGGCGTCGGTACGGCCTGGGCGGTGCTCGCCGCCGTCGGCGTCGCCCTGATCGTCGGCTCGGTCGCCGTCGCCGACCGGCTGGGCGTGCGCATGGTGCGGCCCGCCCAGCGCCTCGCCGAGGGGGCGCACGACCTGGGGGAGGGGAAGCTGGCGGCGCGGGTGCCCGAGGAGGGCCCGCCCGAACTGCGGCGCGCCGCGGTCGCGTTCAACTCCATGGCCGACCAGGTCGTCCAACTCCTGGCCAACGAGCGGGAGCTGGCCGCCGACCTCTCGCACCGCCTGCGGACCCCGCTGACCGTGCTGCGCCTCAACGCGGCCTCGCTCGGGGACGGCCCGGCCGCCGACCAGACCCGGGCCGCCGTCGAGCAGTTGGAGCGGGAGATCGACGGCATCATCCGCACCGCCCGGGAGGCCAAGCCGCAGACCGGCGCGGCGGGTCCGGTCACCGGGTGCGACGCGATGGAGGTGGTCCGCGAGCGGATGGGCTTCTGGTCGGCGCTGGCCGAGGACCAGGGGCGGGAGTGGCGGCTGGCCGGCGGCGACCGGACGGCGCGGGTCCCGGTGGCGCCCGCCGACCTGGCCGCGGCCCTCGACGCCCTGCTCGGCAACGTCTTCCAGCACACCCCCGAGGGGACCGCCTTCGTGGTCGACGTCTGCGAGGGCGAGGACGCGGTGACGGTACGGGTCTCCGACGCGGGCCCCGGCATCACCGACCCCGAGGCGGCCGTGGCGCGCGGCCGGGGCTCGGGGACGGACGGCTCGACGGGGCTGGGGCTGGACATCGTGCGCCGCCTCGCCGAGTCGGCCGGTGGCAGCCTGCGCATCGGCCACTCCGCGCTCGGCGGGACCGAGGTGCGGCTCCGCCTGCGGCTCGACGGGCGGACCGCGCCGGCGCGCCGGGGGCAGCGGGGGACCGTCCGGCGCCGCAGACCCCTCCGACGGGCGGTCGTCACCGAGGGCTCCTGACCTCCCGCCGGTGACCTCCCGCAGGGCAGGACGGGGGAGGAGCCCACTCCGGCGGGGACGGCGTCAGGTGGGCACGGCGCCCGGCCGGGAGGGTACTTGGCAGGAAGAGGGCACCCGGCGCCTGGGCAGGGAGCGGCACCTGGTGGGCAAGGGCACTGGGCGGGTACGGCACCCGGCGGGGACGGCACCTGGGCAGGGAGCGGCGCCCGGCGAGGGACGGCGCGCCCGGAGGCGAGAGGCAGCCGCGACGGCCTACGGGGCGCCGGAGCCCCGCGTTGCCCGGGAACTGCCCGGGCGCGCACCCTCGGTGAGGTCCCCGGGCGGTGTCCGCCCCGTTGTCGGCGCGGACGTGGCCGAGGGGCGACTTCACTCCGCGCCGGGCCGCGCCGGGCCGCGCCGGGCCGTGCCGGGCCGGGCCGCGCCGGGCCGGGCCGGGCCGTGCCGGGCCGTGCCGGGCCGGGCCGTGCCGGGCCGGGCCGTGCCGTGCCGTGCCGCGCCGGGCCGCGCCGTGCCGTGCCGCGCCGGGCCGTGCCGCGCCGTGCCGCGCCGGGCCGTGCCGCGCCGTGCCGCGCCGCGCCGTGCCGCGCCGCGCCGGGCCGGGCCGCGCCGTGCCGCCCGCCCGCCCGGCACGGTCGGGGAGGGCGAGCGACTCCGACCGGTCGGGCCCCGTGTCGTCGTCGCGCACCGCGATCACCGGCACCCCCGTCGACGCGCTGCCCGGCCGAGGACAGCGGGGCAAGCCGCGCTTGCTCCCGCTCGTCGAGCACCGTCACCAGCGGCAGGCGCATGCCGGCGCCCGCGAGTCCGGCGGAGGCGCCCCGACCGGACGCTCGCTCCCGGAGAAGTAGGGCTCGGGGGGACAAGCGGGACCGTGCCTCGGTGACCACGACGGCCACGGAGCCGTGCGCCGGGTGACCGGGGAGCGGGCGGTGGGGTGGGGGACGTGCCCGAGTTGCGTGACGGCGCGCTCCCCGGTGGCCCGGGAGCGGTCGCTGCCGCCGGGGTGAGCCGTTGATGACCCGGGAGACCGTGCCGAGGTCGACGCCGACACGGGCGGTCACACCGTTCAGGGCCAGTACCGGCAAGGCCCGGCAGGGCCCGTTCAGGATGGCCCAGTTCGGGGTGTGGGGCGGCGCCCGACGGCCCACCCCGGACGGGCGGGCGGTGCCGGACCGCCCCGGGGGCGGACGGCGAAGCGCCCCGGGGGCGGACGGCCGCTCGGCGGGGATCACCGTTCACCTTCCGGTGGGCGGTGGGGGCACCGGCCCGATTCCGGCCCAGCGGCCCCATGCGCCGCCCGCGAGGCTCCCCGCCGACCGCCCCAGGGCACCGGACCGGTCCTGACCTGCCGGGACACCGGGCGGCCGGAACCGGTGGCGGTCGAGGGCCGGGCAGCGGCGCGAAGCGTTCCCGTGCCGTGCCGCACACGCTCGCGCAACAACGCCGTCTTCAACTCTTGACACCCGCCCCCGGCACCGAGGAGTCTTCGGGGCAAGCCGCGTGGGAGCGTTCCCATGAAGTTCGGGGCCCTCCTTCCGCGCGGACCGAAACACCGTCGGTCCTTCCCTCCACCTCGCACCGCACAGCGCTGACCTGCCACTTCGCACCGTGCTCCGGGGCGCGCGGCTCCGGTCGGCGCGCGCCGGGAGGCGGGCCGGACCGCCGGACCCGGCGGCCCGATTCCTGAGGTCCCCGTTCCCCCCTGGAACAAGGAGTAGTGGAATGCGCATCACCCGAACCGGCGGTCGCGGCCGCAGAGCGGCGGTCCTGGCCACGTCGGTCCTCACGGCCTCGGCCCTGCTGCTGACCGGTTGCAGCGGCGACGACCCGGACTCCCCGGACTCCGACGGGAGGATCACCCTCAAGGTGGCCGACTTCGGGCAGTTCGGCTACAAGGAGGCCGGACTGTTCCGGAAGTACCAGGACCTCCACCCGGACATCGTGGTGAAGGAGGAGACCACCGCCAACGAGCAGGACTACTACCCGAAGCTCCTCCAGCAGCTCAACACCGGCAGCGGGCTGGGCGACGTCGTCGGGATCGAGGTGGCCCGCGTCAAGGAGGTCGTCGACACCCAGGCGGACCGGTTCGTGGACCTCAGGGAGAGCATCGACGTCGGCCAGTGGGTCGAGTGGAAGGCCCGGCAGGCCACCGCGCCCGACGGCAGGGTGATAGGCGCCGGGACGGACATCGGCCCGATGTCGCTCTGCTACCGCAGGGACCTGTTCGAGAAGGCCGGCCTGCCCGCCGACCGCGAGAAGGTCGCCGAGGCCGTCGCCGGCGGCTGGGAGGACTACCTCGCGCTCGGCGAGAAGTACCGGGAGAACGCCCCCGGCGGCACGTACTTCATGGACTCGGCCAGCGCCATGTTCAACGGCGTGGTCAGCTCCTCCGAGCAGCAGTACTACGGCTCCGACGGCAAGCCCGTCTACAAGGACAGCCCCGCCGTGCGGAAGGGCTGGCGCCTGGCCGCCGAGGCCGCCGAGAAGAAGCTGAGCCAGGGCCTCCCGCAGTTCCAGGACCCGTGGAAGGCGGCCCTGCGCAAGGGCAGCGTGGCCACCGTCGTGTGCCCGGCGTGGATGGCCCTGCAGATCGAGAACTACTCCGGCGACGACTTCCGGGGCAAGTGGGACATCGCCGCCGCGCCCGGCGGCACCGCGGCCAACTGGGGCGGTTCCTTCCTGGCGGTGCCCAGGAGCGGCAAGCACGTCAAGGAGGCCACCGAGCTGGTCGAGTGGCTGACCGCGCCCGAGCAGCAGGCCGCCGTCTTCAAGGCCGTCGGCGTCTTCCCGTCCAACCGGGGCGCGTACGAGATCGCGGACGTCAAGGACGCCGAGCTGCCCTACTTCAGCGACGCCCCGGTCGGCCGGATCTACGCCGAGGAGGCCGGGACCATCCCGGTGGCCGTGCTCGGCCCCAAGGACGGCGTGATCAAGGACACGATCTCCACCCAGATCACCAACATGGAGCAGCGCGGCACCAAGCCGGACGACGCCTGGAAGGCCGCCACCGAGGCGATCGACAAGGCCATCGGCTGAGGCGGGCCGCCGGCCGACGAGGGGCCGCCGACGGGCGCGCGGCCCCGCCCGCAGTGCCCCGGAGCCCGCGGCCCGCAGCCCGGTTTCTCCCCGGCGGGGGCCGCTCCCGCCGTCCTCTCTCCTCCCGCCCGCCTCCCCGCGGGGACCCGGTGCCGGAGCCGCCATCCGGGCACCGCCCCACCGGCCGCCATCCGCCCCCACCGGCGGGGACACCGACGCCCACGCCCCCGCCCCCGCCGATGCCCCGCCCCGCCGCCGCACCCGGCCCGCCTCCGCCGCCGTACCCGCCCCGCCGCCGTACCCGGCCCGTCCCACCCGGCCCGACCTCCCAGGGAAGGACCCCCTCCGTGGCAACGACCACCCCCGCACGGGGTGCCCACACCCCGCCCCGCCGCGGGCCCCGCGCGTGGCGCACCCGCCTGTGGCGACTCGACGACAAGGTCTCGCCGTACGCCTACATCGCCCCCTTCTTCCTCGTCTTCGGCGCCTTCGGGCTCTACCCGCTCCTCTACACCGGCTGGATCGCCCTGCACCGGGTGGAGATGACGGGCCTCGACCGGTCCGAATGGGTCGGCTGGGACAACTTCGCCAGGATCCTCCAGGACTCCGAGTTCTGGACGGCGGTCTCCAACACCTTCGTCATCGGCGTCCTGTCGACGGTGCCGCAACTGCTCGTCGCCCTGGGCCTGGCCCATCTGCTCAACTACAGGCTGCGCGCCAGCGCCTTCTGGCGGACCGTCGTCCTCACCCCCTACGCCACCTCGGTCGCGACCGCCGCCCTGGTCTTCGCCCTGGTCTTCCGGGCCGACGGCGGCCTCCTCAACTGGGTGCTCGGCTCCGTCGGACTCGGCGACACCGACTGGGGCAACGGCACATGGACCTCCAAGATCGCCATCTCGGTCATCGTGATCTGGCGCTGGACCGGCTACAACGCCCTGATCTACCTCGCGGCGATGCAGGCGGTCCCCACCGACCTGTACGAGGCGGCCTCCCTCGACGGGGCCTCGCGCTGGCAGCAGTTCCGCAGGGTGACCATCCCCTCGCTGCGGCCGACGATCCTGTTCACCGTCGTCATCTCGACCATCGGCGCCATGCAGCTCTTCGGCGAGCCGCTGCTGCTCCAGGGCGGCACGCTCGGCGCCGTCGGCGGCAGCGAGCACCAGTACGAGACGCTCAGCATCTACCTCTACAACTACGGCTGGAAGCTGGGCCATCTGGGACCGGCCGCCGCCGTGGCCTGGGCCATGCTCGCCCTGCTGCTGCTCATCGCCCTCATCAACTGGATCGTCGGCCGGGTCGCGCGCAGGAGCGCGGCGTGACGGGAGCGACAACGATGACCACGACCCACACCCCCGCCCCGGCCGGAACGGGCGCCGCCCCCCTGCCGCCCGTCCCCGCGCGCCGGGGCCCGCGGCTGCGGATCGGCGCGGGCCGGCAGCTCGACGGCGGCCCGCTCACCTATCTGGCGCTGGCCGTCGTCGGCCTGGGCTCCCTCTTCCCGCTGTACTGGACGCTGGTGGCCGCCTCGCACGACCAGCAGCGCGTCCTCGACGACCCGCCGCCGTTCGTGCCGGGCGGCGGACTGGGGAGCAACCTGGAGGCGGCCTGGGAGCAGGCCGGTCTCGGCAGGGCCATCGTCAACAGCGCCGTCGTGGCCGGCTCCGTCACCGCCGCCACGCTGCTGTTCTGCACCCTCGCCGGGTACGCCTTCGCCAAGATGCGCTTTCGCGGGCGGAACGCGCTGATGACCGCGGTCATCGCCACGCTCACCATCCCGCCGCAGCTCAGCGTGGTGCCGCTGTTCATGCTGATGTCCGACATCGGCTGGGGCGGACGGCTGGAGTCGGTGATCTTCCCGACCCTGGTCGGTGCCTTCGGCGTCTTCTTCATGCGCCAGTACCTGCTGGAGGCCCTGCCGTACGAGCTGATCGAGGCGGCCCGGGTGGACGGGGCGAGCAACCTCCGCATCGTGCGCAGTGTCGTGCTGCCCGCCGCCCGGCCCGCGATGACGGTGCTGGGCATGCTCACCTTCGTCCAGGCGTGGAACGACTTCTTCTGGCCCTTCCTCGCCCTCAGCCAGGAGAACCCCACCCTCCAGGTCGCCCTCGGCCAGCTCAGCGCCTCCTACACCCCCGACCAGAGCATCGTCATGGCCGGCGCGCTGATCAGCACCCTGCCGCTGCTGGTGGTCTTCGTGGTGTTCGGCAAGCAGATCGTCGGGGGGATCATGGCGGGCGCCGTCAAGGGGTGACCCGGCCGCCCGGCCCGTCCCCGTCCCCGTCCCCGCCCCGCCCCCGCCCCCACCCCCGCACCCGCACCCGCACCCACCCTCGCCCTCACCCCCGCGCCCGCCCCGCCGGGCACCCGCCCCGGCCCGCGCCGGAGCCGCCGGTCCCCACCGCACCGTCCCGCCGGCGCCCACCGGTGCCGACCGGCGCCCGGCATCCGCGCCGTCCGCACCACCACCGTCCGCACGAACCCGGCCGGGCCCCGCCGCACGGACCCGCCGGGCCCGCCGGGCCCGCCGGACCGGGCGCGCACCCCGCGCCCCCGTGCCGTCCCGTGTCCGGGCCACACCGCCCGGCCCTCCTCACGCCATTTGGGAGCGTTCTCACCATGACCGCCGTACGACCCGAGACCACCGCCCGCCCGGCCTCCGGCACCCCCTTCCCCGCCGGCTTCGTCTGGGGCACCGCCACCGCCGCCTACCAGGTGGAGGGGGCCGCCGCCGAGGACGGCCGCACCCCCTCCATCTGGGACACCTTCAGCCACACCCCCGGCAAGGTCCGCAACGGCGACACCGGCGACATCGCCGCCGACCACTACCACCGCTACCGCGACGACGTGGCCCTGATGAAGGACCTCGGACTGAGCGCCTACCGCTTCTCCGTCTCCTGGTCCCGGGTCCAGCCCACCGGCCGGGGCCCCGCCGTCGAACGCGGACTGGACTTCTACCGCCGCCTCACCGACGAACTCCTCGCCGCGGGCATCACCCCCGTCGCCACCCTCTACCACTGGGACCTCCCCCAGGAGTTGGAGGACGCGGGCGGCTGGCCGCACCGGGACACCGCCGACCGCTTCGCCGAGTACGCCGGCATCATGGCCCGCGCCCTCGGCGACCGCGTCGGCGTCTGGACCACCCTCAACGAGCCCTGGTGCAGCGCCTTCCTCGGCTACGGCTCCGGTGTGCACGCCCCCGGCCGCACCGACCCGGCGGCCACCCTGCGCGCCGCCCACCACCTGAACCTCGCCCACGGCCGCGCCGTGGGTGCCCTGCGCGCCGCCCTGCCCACGGCCGCCCAGGTCTCCCTCACCCTCAACCTGCACCAGGTGCGCCCCCTCACCGGCGCCCCCGGGGACGTCGAGGCGGCCCGCCGGATCGACGCCGTCGGCAACCGGATCTTCACCGGCCCGGTCCTCGACGGCGCCTACCCCGAGGACCTCCTCGCCGACACCGCCCACCTCGTGGACTGGGACGGCCTGGTCCGCGACGGCGACCTCGCCGAGACCGCCCGCCCCCTCGACCTGCTCGGCGTCAACTACTACGCGCCCACCGTGGTCTCCCGCCCCGCCGAGGGCTCCGGCGCCACCCGCGACGACGGCCACGGGGCCGCCGACCACTCCCCGTGGACCGGCTGCGACGACATCGCCTTCCACCTCGCCAACGACGATCTCACCGCCATGAACTGGGCCATCGACCCCGACGGGCTGCACACCCTGCTCACCGGGCTGGCCGCCGCCCATCCCGGACTGCCCCTGATGGTCACCGAGAACGGCGCCGCCTTCGACGACTACGTCTCCCCCGAGGGCGTGGTGAACGACCCCGAGCGCATCGCCTACCTCCACGCCCACCTGGACGCCGTACGGCGCGCCATCGCCGACGGCGCCGACGTCCGCGGCTACTTCCTCTGGTCGCTGCTGGACAACTTCGAGTGGTCCTACGGCTACTCGAAGCGCTTCGGCACCGTGTACGTCGACTACGCCAGCCAGCGCCGCATCCCCAAGGCCAGCGCCCACTGGTACGCCGGGGTGATCCGCCGCAACGCCCTGCCCGGCTGACGCCCCGGGGCCCCGGCCCCGCGCCGGCACGGCGGGCGGCCGGACCGTGCCGGCGCGGGGACGGGGGCGGGGACGGCGGGATGGGGAGAGCGGGGCGCGCGGGGCGGCTGCTGTTACATTCCAGGCCTCATTGCTGCGAGGGGAAGGCGACGGCCATGGCGGTCAACGGTGGGCGGAGCCGGGGCGCCAGGCGCCCGACCCTGGAAGAGGTGGCCGCCCGCGCCGGGGTCGGCCGCGGCACGGTCTCCCGGGTGATCAACGGCTCGCCCCGGGTGAGCGACACGACCCGGGCCGCCGTCGAGGCCGCCGTCGCCGAACTGGGCTACGTCCCCAACACCGCGGCCCGCGCCCTGGCCGCCAACCGCACCGACGCCATCGCCCTGGTGGTGCCCGAACCGGAGACCCGGTTCTTCGCGGAGCCGTACTTCTCCGACATGCTGCGGGGCGTGGGAGCGGAGATCTCCGACAGCGAGCTGCAACTGCTGCTGATCTTCGCGGGCAGCGACCGGGAGCGGCAGCGGCTCGCCCGGTACCTCGCCGCCCACCGGGTGGACGGGGTGCTGCTGGTCTCCGTGCACGCCGACGACCCGCTGCCCGACCTGCTGGCCCAGCTGGAGATCCCCGCCGTGATCAGCGGCCCCCGCTCCGCCGGGGAGACGCTGGCCTCGGTGGACTCCGACAACTACGGCGGCGCCCGCTCCGCCGTGGAGCACCTGCTCTCCCGGGGGCGCGACCGCGTCGCGCACATCACCGGCGCCCCCGACGTCTACGGTGCCCAGCGCCGCGTCGACGGCTACCGGGACGCGCTCAGGGAGGCGGGGCACGCCGAGGACGACGGGCTGATCGAGCCCGGTGACTTCACCGAGGAGGGCGGCCACCGCGCGATGGCGGAACTGCTGCGCCGCCGCCCGGGCCTGGACGCGGTCTTCGCCGCCTCGGACGTGACCGCCGCCGGTGCCCGCCGGGCGCTGCGCGAGGCGGGCCGCCGCATCCCGGAGGACGTGGCGCTGGTCGGCTACGACGACTCGGTCATCGCCCGCCACCTGGACCCGCCGCTCACCAGCGTCCGCCAGCCGATCGTGGAGATGGGCCGGGCCATGATCGACCTGCTGCTCGCGGAGATCGCCGCGCCCTGTCCGCCGGTGCCCGGCGCCGAGGCCCGCAGCCGGATCGTGCTCCCGACGGAACTGGTGGTCCGCGCCTCGTCCTGACCCGCCCCGGCCCGTGCCCCTGCCCGCCCCGGTGGGACGGGGCAGGGCATCCACGCGGACGAAAGCGAGGGGCCGGTGATCTTCTCGCGAAGATCACCGGCCCCTCGACCAGGGTGAGTGACGGGACTCGAACCCGCGGCATCCTGGACCACAACCAGGTGCTCTACCATCTGAGCTACACCCACCATGACCGGTGCTCGAACCCCTCGGTGAGAGGTCCGCGGGTTTCCCCGACCAGCCGAGAAAAAGTGTACAGGGTCCGAAGGGGTGCTCGCGCCCGCCTTTCCGCCGCCCCTACCCGGCGGGCAGGACGTGCCGCGCGGCGATGGTCCGGGCGGTGTCGCCGTCCGGACCGGGCTGCGGGACGAAGACGGCCTCGCGGTAGTAGCGCAGCTCCGCGATGGATTCGCGGATGTCGGCGAGCGCGCGGTGGTTGCCGTTCTTCTCGGGGCTGTTGAAGTACGCCCTCGGGTACCAGCGGCGGGCCAGCTCCTTGACGGAGGAGACGTCGACGATCCGGTAGTGGAGGTAGCCCTCCAGCGTGGGCATGTCGCGCAGCAGGAAGCCCCGGTCGGTGCCGACGGAGTTCCCGCACAGCGGCGCCTTGCCGGGTTCCTTCACGTACTCCTCGATGTACGCCAGGACCCGGGCCTCGGCGTCGGCGAGGGTCGTGCCGCCCTCCAGCTCGGCCAGCAGGCCGGACGCGGTGTGCATCTCCCGCACCACCTCCGGCATCGTCTCCAGGGCCCGGTCCGGCGGGCGGATGACGATGTCGACACCGTCCCCGAGCACGTTCAGTTCGGAGTCGGTGACGAGGGCGGCCACCTCGATGAGAGCGTCGTCGGACAGCGAGAGGCCGGTCATCTCGCAGTCGATCCAGACCATGCGATCGTTCATGCCGCAACCTTACGGCGCCCGTAGCGCCCTGTGACCGGGGCGTGCGGGGCCCGCCGCCCCGGGCCGGGGTGCGGAAGGGGGCGCGGGCCCGGCCGGGTCCGCGCCCCGGGCACGCCGGCCGGGCCCCGCGGGGCCCGGCCGGCGCCGCACCTGCCTAGGGCGCGCTGCGCTGCCCCGGCACGCTCGCCGCCGGGACGGGCACCGGGCTGCGGCGGGTCTGGAACGGCACCCCGTTCTCCGCCGTCAGCAGCGGCGGCATGCTCTCCGTGGGCAGGGCCACCCGCGCGGCGGCCTCGGCGTCGGCCTGCCGGTCGCCCTGCGGACGCCGGGCCCGGTAGGCGGCCCGGTAGGCGGCCGGGGACGAGCCGAGCTGGCGGCGGAAGTGCCCGCGCAGCGCCACCGGCGAGCGGAAGCCGCAGCGGCCCGCCACCTCGTCCACGGAGTAGTCGGAGGTCTCCAGGAGCCGCTGCGCCTGGAGCACCCGCTGGGTGATCAGCCACTGGAGCGGCGCGCTGCCGGTCAGCGACCGGAAGCGCCGGTCGAAGGTGCGGCGGCTCATGTACGCCCGCGCGGCCAGCGTCTCCACGTCGAACTGCTCGTGGAGGTGCTCCAGCGCCCAGGCGACGACCTCGGCGAGCGGGTCGGCGCCGATCTCCTCGGGTAAAGAGCGGTCGAGGTAGCGCTCCTGGCCGCCGTTGCGGCGCGGCGGGACCACCAGGCGGCGGGCCAGCGCGCCGGCCGCCTCGTTGCCGTGGTCCGTGCGCACGATGTGGAGGCACAGGTCGATACCCGCCGCGGTGCCCGCGGAGGTGAGCACGTCGCCGTCGTCCACGAAGAGTTCACGCGGATCGACGTGCACCGACGGATAGCGCTTGGCCAGCGTCGGCGCGTACATCCAGTGGGTGGTGGCCGGCCGGCCGTCCAGCAGTCCCGCCGCCGCCAGGACGAAGGCGCCGGTGCACAGCCCGACGATGCGGGCGCCCTCCTCGTGCGCCCGGCGCAGTGCGTCGAGCGCCTCCTCCGGTGGCGGTGAGGTGATCGACCGCCAGGCGGGCACCACGACGGTGCCTGCCCGGGAGATCGCCTCCAGCCCTTGTGGCGCGGTGAGTTCGAGACCGCCCGTGGTGCGCAGCGGGCCCTCTTCACCCGCGCACACCAGCAGGCGGTAGCGCGGTACGCCGGCGTCCTGGCGGTCGATGCCGAACACCGACAGCGGTATGGAACTCTCGAAGATGGGGCCGCCGCTGAACAGCAGCACCGCGACGATCTCCTTGCGGCGTCGCCCGGAAAGCTTCCGGGCCGCGGCTTCCGGCGCGGCAGTGGAGTCGTGGCTCATCCTGCTAAGCCCCCCTCGGTGGTCGCGGCTCCTCGGTCGTGTCGCTCCTGCACGTTTCCCCTTGGTCCTGCACGAGTCCCCCGCCGTAACAGTCAAGATCGAATCTACTGCGTCCCGTCATGCCCGGATGGCCGGTTCGGCACTTGGGACATTGCCGACATGGCAACTTGGCGTGAAGCATTCGATCACGAAGCGTTGCACTCCCGGACGCCGCAGGGAAGTGCGCCGTACGGCAGTGGCCAATCCCCGTAGGGTGCGCGGGGTCGCCGGGACCCTTTTTGTGCAGGTGGAACGGGGGTTGGGGGGCGGTCGGGGCAGGAGTTGGGCCACATGCGGAAGTTGGCTGAAAAGAGGCGTGTGCGTGCGCGGAAACCGGTCAGTCGTCCGGTCTGTTTTCCCGAATCCGCTGCTCCCGGGCCTCCGTTGCGAGGGTCCGGCGCTCCGTCCGGCGCAGCAGCAGCCGGCAGGCGCCCGTGACCGCGGCCAGTCCCACGGCCGTTCCCGCGGTACCCGCGAGCGAGGCGCCGTACCAGAGCAGCGCGACCGGGATCAGGAAGCAGCTGAAGGCCGCCCAGCGGACGGCGTCGGTGGTGCCGTACCGCGCGGAGGGGACCCGGCGGCCCGCAGGGGGCGCTGCCGGGGGGTCGCGCGGAGCGCACTCCGGGCGGCCGGGCGGCTCCCGTCCCGGGGGGCCGGTAGGGCAAGGGGCGCACGGGCCGGGACCGGACGGCAGGGGGTCCGGGGGCGGCCCGGAGTGCGGCGGTCCTGACGGGGGTGCGGGACGGCGGGGGTCGGGCGGCGGCTCGGCGGGCCGGTGCGGTCCGGGCATGAGGGCTCCCTGGGGCGAGGCTCACCCGGTTCAACGGCCGGGCGGCGCCCGGGTCACGACGCCGTGATCGCCACAGATTGTTGAATCCTGTGCAAACCGCCTGTACAGCACAGCAACCATTGCGTTACGGGCGCGGCCTCGGGCATGCTCCGGTGGACCCCACGACCGGGGGCCGCGGGATCAGGGCGAGGAGAGGAGTGCCGCCGTACCCTTGGGGGTATGGGGTTGGGAAGACGATTCCCGGACACAGCTCAGCCGCACCCTGTGGTCCCACCCAAAAAGGATTGACACGCCGAGACAGCCATGGCCGGTCACGAATTCTTCGACCCCGCGGACCGCAAGCGGCCCGTCGCCGAACCCACGGCGGCCGAGCCCCAGGCGGCCGAACAGCCACGTCAGCGATGCGACCCGGCCTTCAAGCACGGTGTCGTCGTCGGCTTCGACGGTTCCACGTCCAGTGAGCGCGCCCTCGCCTACGCCGTGGGCATGGCCCGCAGGCTCGCCGCCGGGCTGGTGATCGTGCACGTGGCCAACCGCCTGCCCACCACGGTCTGGGCGGGCTGCGAGCCCCCCGTCTTCGTCGACGTCCCGGACCACCGCACCGAGGTGCTCGGGCTGGAGCTGGCCTGCGCCGACCACCTCTGCGAGATCCCCTGGATCCTCGTCGAGCGCGGCGGCGACATCTGCCACGAACTGGAGGAGGTCGGCCGGGAGTACGAGGCGGACGCCATCGTCGTCGGTTCCAGCCACGGACTGGTGGGCCGCCTCTTCGGCTCCGTCGCCGGACGGCTCGCCAAGCGGGCCCGGCGCCCGGTCGTGGTCATTCCCTAGGGGGCGCCTCCTCCGGGCCGCGAGGGCCGTCCCCTCCGGGCCGCGAGAGTCGTCCCCTCCGGGTCGCGGTGGCCGTCCCGCCGGACCGTGCGGGCCGCCTCACGCCCGGCCGCGTCACGCCCCGGAATCCCCTCGCCGGGGGAGCCCCGGAGGGGGAGGTCCGGGGCCCCGGGGGCCCTTCCCCGAGGGGGCGGGCCCGGATTCCGCCGCGTCTCTCCTCCGGTGCCCGGCCGCACCCGCGCACCCCTCCCGCCCTGCCCGCCATCGCCCCCACCCCGTCCGGCCCGCCCGGCCCCGAGGCCACTGGGGCCACCGGTGTCACCGGGGCCCCGGGCTCGGGCGGGGCTCCCGTGCGCGCTCCCGGCGCGCCCCGGCGTGCGCTTCGCCGCCCCCGGTGAACCTACCGATGCGTACAGGTGTTTGGTCCCTTGTAAGGGGCATATAAGGCTCACCACAACTGCACATGGACGAAGGGAGCCCGCCGTGGACCAGCACGTCTCCGCGGGAAGCACCACCACCATCGTCGGCCGACTCGCCCTGGGGGTCACCCTGTTGGCCTTCGGCCTCGGCCACACCGCCGTCATCGACGGCGTCACGGCGGGCGACGCCGTGACCCTCGCCCGCCATGTCGGCGGCATCGCGCTGTTCCTCGTCGGGCTGCTGGCCCTGCGCGACCGCGACACCGCCTCCGGCACGGCCTTCACCGCCTTCGGCGCGCTCTGGTTCACCTGGGCGTCCGCCGCGTCCGGGGGCGGGGTCTCCGCCAACGCGGTGGGGCTGTTCCTGCTCCTGTTCGCCCTCGTGGCCCTCTCCCTCGCCGCCGCCGGCGGGGACCCGCTGTCGCGGGGCGGCCACGGGCTGTTCGCCGTGTCCCTGCTGCTGATCGCCCTGGCGTTCTTCTCCGAGAGCACGGCCCTCGCCAAGGCCGGCGGCTGGTTCGCCGTCGCCGCCGGGGCGGTCGTCTGGTACTCCGCCACAGCCGCCCTCGCCCACTGGCCCACGGCGCTGCCGCGGGGCCGGGCGGGGCGCCGGGCGACGGCGGTGTAACCGGCCGCCGCCCCGGGCGGCCGCCCGCGGGCCCCGGGTGCCGGTGGCGCACCCGAGGCCCGCGCGCTCCGTGCCCGCCCGGCGCGGAACGGCTACTCCACCGTCACCGACTTGGCGAGGTTGCGCGGCTTGTCGATGTCCCGGCCCAGGGCCAGCGCCGTGTGGTAGGCGAGGAGCTGGAGCGGGATGCCCATGAGGATCGGGTCCAGCTCGTCCTCGTTCTTCGGGACCACGATGGTGTGGTCGGCCTTCTCCTGCTCCCGGTGCGCCACGGCGAGGATGCGGCCCTCGCGGGCCTTGATCTCCTCCATGGCCGCGCGGTTCTTCTCCAGCAGGTCGTCGTCCGGCACGATCGCGACCGTCGGCAGGGCGGGCTCGACCAGGGCCAGCGGGCCGTGCTTCAGCTCGGAGGCGGGATAGGCCTCGGCGTGGATGTAGGAGACCTCCTTGAGCTTCAGGGACGCCTCGCGGGCGACCGGGTAGCCCCGCACCCGGCCGATGAAGAGCATCGAGCGGGCGTCGGCGTAGAGCGCGGCCAGCTCCCTGATCTCGTCCTCGCGCTCCAGCATCTCCGCGATCTGCGCCGGGAGCCGGCGCAGGCCCTCGATGATCCGCCGGCCGTCGCGCACCGACAGGTCGCGGGTGCGGCCCAGGTGCAGGGCGAGCAGCGCGAAGGCGACCGTCGTGTTGGTGAAGCACTTGGTGGACACCACGCACACCTCGGGCCCGGCGTGCACGTACATGCCGCCGCCGGCCTCGCGGGCGATCGCCGAGCCGACCACGTTGACCACGCCGAGCACCCGGGCGCCCTTGCGCTTCAGCTCCTGCACGGCGGCCAGGACGTCGTAGGTCTCGCCGGACTGGGAGACCGCGACGTACAGCGTGTCCGGGTCGACGACCGCGTTGCGGTAGCGGAACTCCGAGGCGGGCTCGGCGTCGGCGGGGATGCGGGCCAGCTCCTCGATCATCTGGGCGCCGATCATGCCCGCGTGGTACGAGGTGCCGCAGCCGAGGATCTTGACCCGGCGCACCGCGCGGGCCTCGCGGGCGTCGAGGTTGAGGCCGCCCAGGCGCACGGTGGAGAAGCGGTCGTCGATCCGTCCGCGCAGCACCCGGTCCACGGCCTCGGCCTGCTCGTGGATCTCCTTGTGCATGTAGGTGTCGTGGCCGCCCATGTCGTAGGAGGCGGCCTCCCACTCCACGGTGGTCGGCTCGGCGGTGGTGCTGGTGCCCTCGGTGGTGTACGTGCGGAAGTCCTCCGCGGTGAGGGTGGCCATCTCGCCGTCGTCCAGGGTGACTATCTGCCGGGTGTGGGCCACCAGCGCGGCGATGTCCGAGGCGACGAACATCTCCTTCTCGCCGATGCCGAGGACGACCGGCGAGCCGTTGCGGGCGACGACGATCCGCTCGGGGAAACCGGCGTGCAGCACGGCGATGCCGTAGGTGCCCTCGATCAGCCGCAGCGTCTCGCGGACCTTGTCCTCCAGCCTCTCCGCCTCGGACCGGGCGATGAGGTGGACGAGGACCTCGGTGTCGGTCTCGGAGGCGAACACGACGCCTTCCGCCTCCAGCTTGCGGCGCAGCTCGGCGGCGTTGTCGATGATGCCGTTGTGCACCACCGCGACCCGGTTGTCGGCGGACATGTGCGGGTGGGCGTTGACGTCCGAGGGGGCGCCGTGGGTGGCCCAGCGGGTGTGGGCGATGCCGGTGGTGCCCTTGAAGCGGGCCGGGACCCGGGCCTCCAGGTCCCGCACCCGCCCCTTGGCCTTGACCATCTTCAGCCCGGCCGCCTTCGGCGAGGTGACGACGATGCCCGCGGAGTCGTAGCCGCGGTACTCCAGCCGCTGCAGACCCTCCAGGAGCAGGGGCGCGACGTCACGCCTGCCGATGTATCCCACGATTCCGCACATGTGCAGGTATTCCCTCAGCCGTAGACGATGCGGCGCAGTTGACGGAGCGACAGCTCCGGGGGCGCGACCGCGCGGTAGCGCAGTTCCGCCGCGACCCGTTCGAAGATCGTCGCGTTCACCAGGCCCTGCGCCTGCAGCTCGCGGTGACGGCGACGGACGTACTCCACGGTCGTCTCGTCGAAGTAGGCGAGCACGTCCTGGACCACCCGCAGCGCCTCGCCCCGGCTCAGGGGGGTGGACCGCGTCAGGTGATCTACGAGTTCGTCGTGCACCCGCTAGATCCTGGAGTAATGAAAGGTTCTTTCGCAAGAATCCTGCCCGATTTCGGGCAGAGGTGGGGGGCCGGACTGCGCCGAGGGCCTCCGCAGGGGTCCTCCTCGGACCTCCGGAGCCTCCCCGGTCCGTGGGAACACCCCCGGACCTCCGGGAATCCTCCGTCTCCTTCCGGGCCGGATCCGGAACCGGGGCCCCGCGCCCGGGAACCCCGGAAGGGGGCACACGGCGGTGTGCCCCCTCCCCGGTGCCGGACCCGTCGTCCGGGGCGGGCGGCCCCGGCGCGGCCCGGCACCGCTCCCCGACCGGGACCGGGACGGAACCACGCGCGCGACGCGCCGGGGGACGGCGCGTCACGCCCTCACAGGAGTGCGCGCGCGGCGTCCGCCACGGCCTCCGCGGTGATCCCGAAGTGCGCGAACAACTCGTCGGCCGAGGCGCTGGCCCCGAACTCCTCCACGCAGACCGCGCGTCCGTCCAGTCCCAGCAGGTCGTACCAGCCCTGGCTGACCCCCGCCTCGACGACGACCCGCCGCCGCACCGAGGGCGGCACGACCGCGTCGCGGTAGGCGGCGGGCTGCTCGGCGAACCACTCCCGGCACGGCATGGAGACCACACGGGCCCGGATGCCGTCCTCCGTCAGCGCGCGGGCCGCCTCGACGGCGACCGCCACCTCGGACCCGGTGGCGATGACGACGACGTCGGGATCGCCCTCCCCCCGTCCCGGGGTCTCGTAGCGCACATAGCCGCCGCGCACCGCCCCCTCCGTCGGCCGCAGCCCGTCCCCGTCGTCCGGCAGGACCGGCAGGTCCTGCCGGCTGAGGCTGAAGCCCACCGGGCGACGCCGCTCCCCGAGCGCCTTCCACAGGGTGAGGGCGGCCTCGTTGGCGTCCGCGGGTCGCACCACGTCCAGCCCCGGCACGGCCCGCAGCGAGGCGAGGTGCTCCACCGGCTGGTGCGTGGGTCCGTCCTCGCCGAGACCGATCGAGTCGTGCGTCCACACGTAGAGGGCCGGCAGCCCCATCAGCGCCGCCAGCCGGACGGCCGGCCGCATGTAGTCGCTGAAGACGAGGAACGTCCCGCCGTAGGGGCGGCTGACGCCGGAGAGGGCGATGCCGTTCATCGCCGCGGCCATGAAGTGCTCCCGGATGCCCCAGTGGATCGTCCTGCCCGCCGGATCGGCGCCGGGCAGCGGGCTGGCGGCGGGGAGGAACGAGGACGCCGCGTCGACGGTGGTGTGGTTGGAGTCGCCGAGGTCCGCGGAGCCGCCCCACAGCTCCGGCAGCCGGTCCGCGGCCTCGCGCAGCGCCCTGCCGAACGCCTTCCGGGTGGCGACGGGGGAGCCCGGGGCGAACACCGGGCGCGCTTCCCCGAAGCCGTCCGGGAGCCGCCCGCTCCTGACGCGGGTCAGCAGGGCGTCGAGGTCGGGACGGTCCCGGGCCCAGCGGCCGAAGGCGCCCTCCCACTCCTCCCGTGCCCTCCGGCCCCGCTCCCGTGCCGACCGGGAGGTCCACTCGGACACCTCCGCCGGCACGGCGAAGGCGGCTTCGGGATCGGCTCCCAGGAGCGACTTCGCCTCGCGGACCGCCCGCGCGCCGAGGGCGGAGCCGTGCGAGGCCGCGGTGTCCTTCGCGCCGGGGACGGGCCAGGCGATGGTGCTGCGCATCACGATGATCGACGGCCGGGAGGTCTCCGCCGTGGCGGCCTCCAGCGCCTCCGACAGCCCGCGGACATCGATGTCACCGTCCGCGGCCAGGGCCACGCTCCGGACGTGCCAGCCCTGGGCGGCGTAGCGGGCGGCCACGTCCTCGCTGGTCGCCAGTGCGGTGCTGCCCTCGATCGATATGCGGTTGTCGTCGTGGACCACCACGAGGTTGCCGAGCCCCTGGTGGCCCGCGAAGGCGGCGGCCTCGGCGCTGACGCCCTCCTGGATGTCGCCGTCGGAGCAGAGCACGAAGACGCGGTGGTCGAAGGGGCTGGTGCCCTCCGGGGCGTCGGGGTCGAACAGCCCGCGCTCCCGCCGGGCGGCCATGGCCATGCCCACGGCGGTGGCGATGCCCTGCCCGAGCGGCCCGGTCGTGGTCTCCACACCGGGTGTGTGCCCCCACTCCGGGTGGGCCGGGGTGAGGCTGCCCTTCTTCCGGTAGCGGCGGAGGTCGTCGAGGGTGAGGGGGTAGCCGGCCAGGTGGAGCTGTATGTAGAGGGTGAGGCTGGAGTGGCCGCAGGAGAGCACGAAGCGGTCCCGGCCCGGCCAGCCGGGGTCGGCCGGGTCGTGCCGGAGGAAGCGGTGGAAGAGGAGATGGGCAGCGGGGGCCAGGGAGACCGCCGTTCCCGGATGGCCGTGGCCCGCCTCCTCGACGGCGTCCATGGCGAGGACCCGGGCGGTGACGACGGCCCGCCGGTCCTCGTCGGTCCAGCGGAAGGGGGCGGGGGCGGTCACGGACCGCTCCCCGGCCGGGTTCTCTACCACAGCGTGTATCCGCCGTCCACGACCAGGACCTCGCCCGTGACGAAGGAGGAGGCGGGGCTGGCCAGGTACAGGGCCGCCGGGGCGATCTCGGAGGCCTGTGCGTACCTCCGCATCGGCACCTCGTCGATCCAGTAGTGCCGGTACTCGGGGCGGTCGATGTCGGAGATCTCGGTCTTGGTGTATCCCGGCGCGATCGCGTTCACCCGCACCGAGTGCGGCGCCCACTCGGCGGCGAGGGACTTGGTCATGTGGTGCACACCGGCCTTGGAGACCGCGTAGGGCGCGTGCCACTGGGGCCGGTTGATGATCATTCCGGACATGGAGCCGACGTTGACGATCGCCCCCGCGCCCCGCCCGACCATGGCGGCACCGAAGACCTGGCTCGCCTTCCACACCGCGTCCAGGTTGGTGGCGAGCACCCGGTCCCAGTCCTCGTCGCTGAGGGACAGGGACTCGCCGTGGACGCCGATCCCGGCGTTGTTGACGAGGATGTCGACCGGGCCGAGCCGCTCGGTGACCCCGTCGCGCAGGGCGGTCAGGTCGGCCCGGCTGGTGACGTCGGCCCTCATCGCCATGGCCTCGGCGCCGGCGGCGACGAGTTCGGCGACGGCGCGCTCGTTGCGCTCCTCGTCCCGGCCCGCGATCGCCACGGCGGCGCCCGCCTCGGCGAACGCCGTGGCGATCGCCCTGCCGATGCCCCGGTTCCCTCCCGTGACGACGGCGACCTTGCCGTCCAGGCGGAAGCTGTCCAGTACGTTCATGCGGTGCGCTCCTCGATGGGGTGGTCCGGGCCGGCCGCGGAGACGACGCGCAGGACGCGGTCGGCGCGGTGCCCGGTACGGCCGATCAGCTCGGCGTTGGTCTGGTCGGAACCGTGGGAACGGTCGTGCGCCTCCTCGGCGGACCGCCCGTACGCCATGTGCCGGGAGACGAGGCGCCGCAGGCGGGTCTCCTCCCCGGGCTCCAGGAACCAGCAGGTGTCGAGCAGTCCGCGCACCTGGCCCCACGGCCCGTCCTCCACCAGGAGGTAGTTGCCCTCGGTGATGACGAGGGGGACCTCGCGGGGGACCGGCACGGCACAGGCGATGGACTCCTCCAGGCTCCGGTCGAACTGGGAGGCGTAGACGACGTCCTCGTCCCCGGCCCGGAGCCGGCGCAGGAGGCTGACGTACCCGGCGGCGTCGAACGTGTCGACCGCGCCCTTGCGGGGCCGTCTGCCCAGCCGGTCCAGCTCGGCGTTGGACAGGTGGAAGCCGTCCAGGCCGACGAGGGCGGCCCGGTCGCCCAGTGCCGAGGCCAGGACCTGGCCCAGGGTGGACTTGCCCGAGCCCGGCGCGCCGACGATGCCCAGGAGGGTGCGCCGCCCGGGGACGATCAGCGAGCGCGCCGCGGCGACGAGGGCCTCGGTGCCGACCTCCTCCGCCTCGGGCGGGGTGCCGCCGGTACCTCTGTCGCGGCTCATCGCCGCTCTCCCTTCTGCTCCGCCGAGGTCCCCGCCGGACCGTCGGCCGGACGGGTGTGCGCGCCGCCGGTGTGGACGGGGTCGGGTTGTTTGGCCCCGGTCATGATCGCGACGGCCTCCTCCATGGAGATGTTCTGCGGCTCGACGAGCGCGATGCGGCGCCCCAGCCGGTGGATGTGGATGCGGTCGGAGACCTGGAACACGTTGGGCATGTTGTGGCTGATGAGCACGACCGGCAGGCCGCGGTCCCGCACGCGCAGGATGAGGTCGAGGACCTGGTTGGTCTCCCGCACGCCCAGGGCGGCCGTCGGCTCGTCCATCACCACCACCCGTCGCGCCCACGCGGCGACCCGGGCGACCGCGACGGCCTGGCGCTGCCCCCCGGAGAGGGTCTCCACCTTCTGGGCGATGGACTGCACCCGGATGCCGAGTTCCGCCATCTGCCGGGCGGACTCGTGCCGCATCCCGCGCCGGTCGAGCTGCCGGAACACGGTGCCCAGCACCCCCTTGCGGCGCTGCTCCCGGCCCAGGTAGAGGTTCTGCGCGATGTCGAGGGCCGGGGCGACGCCCAGCTCCTGGTAGACGGTCTCGATGCCGGCCCGCCGCGCGTCCAGCGGGTTGCGGAACTGCACGGGCTCCCCGTCGAGCCGCAGGGTGCCCGAGTCGGGGACGACCGCGCCGGTCAGCGACTTGATGAGGGTGGACTTGCCCGCCCCGTTGTCGCCGATCACCGAGAGGATCTCGCCGGGACGCAGGTCGAAGTCGCAGTCGTCCATGGCGACGACGTGCCCGTAGTGCTTGGTCAGCCCGCGTGCCTCCAGCACGTTGGCCGTGGGGTCGGTGGCCTTCACCGCACCTGCCTCCTTCGCACGAGGCGGTCCACGCCCACCGCGACGATCACCAGGACGCCGGTCGCGACCTGCTGGTAGAGCGAGTCGATGCCCGCCTGGGTGAGGCCGTTCTGGAGCACCGTCACGATCAGCGCGCCGATGAGCGTCCCCACGACGCCGCCCCGGCCCCCGAAGAGGCTGGTGCCGCCGATGACGACCGCGGTGATGCTGTCGAGGTTGCCGTTCACGTACCCGCTGGGATCGGCGGTCGGCGTGCGGCCCAGCGCCTGCCACGCCGCGAGGGCGTAGACCAGCCCGGCGACCACGTACACGCTCAGCAGGACCCGCCGGACCTTGATCCCGGCCAGCTCGGCCGACCTCGGGTTGTCGCCGACGGCGTAGACCCGCACCCCCCAGGAGGTCTGGCTGAGGGCGTATCCCAGCAGCGCGGTGAGCCCGATCCAGAGCATCACCCCGTAGGTGATGGTCACCCCGCCGATCACCGGTCCGTCGTTCAGCGCGGTGAGGAAGCCGGAGGTGATGGGGTAGCTCTGGGAGTTGGTGTAGAGGCGCGCCGCGGCCATGACCACCGACATGACGCCGAGCGTCACGATGAACGGCGGCAGCTTCAGCCAGGACACCAGCGCGCCGTTGACGGCACCGAGCGCCAGGCAGACCAGCACACCGAGCATGGCCGCGAGAACGGGGTCGTGGCCGACGGCCATCTTCCCGATGACCACGGAGCCCAGCACCATGATGGCGCCGTTGGCGAGGTCGATCCCCGAGGTCAGGATGATCAGGGTCTGGCCGAGCGCCAGGGTGCCGACCACGACGGACTGCTGGGCGATCAGCGCCAGGTTGTCGGGGTTGAAGAAGGTGGTGGTGGTGAGGCTGAAGACGACGACCGCGACCACGAGGGCCAGCAGCGGCCCGAAGATCTGGTGGGCGACCAGGCCGCGCAGGTCCCGCCGCGGGTGGAGGGGTGCCTCCAGCGCGGCGACGTCGGGTGCGGACGGGCCCGTCACTTCGGTCCCCAGCAGTGCTCAAGACCCCATTCCGAGGTCTCGGAGGGGAGACCCTCCACCGGGCTGTCGGTGATGAGCGCGGTCCCGGAGTCGATGACGCCGCCCTTCGGCTTCGTCCCGTCCTCCAGGAAGGCGGCGACGGCCTCGACCGCCTTCTCGCCCATGCGGTCCGGGAACTGCATGGCCGTGGCGCCGATCACGCCCTTCTTGACGTCCTGCACACCGCTGCACGCGCCGTCGACCGAGACCAGCACGGTCTTGCCGCTCAGGCCCTTGTTCCCGATGGCGGTGTGGGCGCCGCGGGCGGCCGGCTCGTTGATCGTGTACACCACGTTGATGTCCGGGTGCGCCGACAGCAGGTTCTCCATCTCCTGCTGCCCGGTGTCCTCGGTCCCCTTGGTCAGGGCGCTCCCGGCCAGGGCGGACTTGGAGATGCCGTAGCCGGCCAGGAAGCCCTCGTGCCGGTCCGCCGCCGGGCCGTCCGAGAGGTCGAAGTCGAGCATCGCGACGCGCGGCTTCGCCGGCGAGGAGGCCTTGGCCCACTGGCCGATGAGCTTTCCGGCGGCGACGTTGTCGGTGGCGAAGGTGGCGTCCGCGACGCTCTCGGGGCTGAGCGGCGCGTTGACCGCGAGGACCAGGATGCCCTGGTCCTTGGCGCGCTGGAGGACCCCGTTGAGGGCGGTGGCGCTGGCCGGGGTGACGACGATCGCCTTCACCTTGTTGGCGATCATGTTCTCGATGGCCGTGACCTGTGTCGCGGAGTCGCCCGGCGTCTTGGCCTCGGCCTTCATGACCTTCCAGCCCTTGGCCTTGGCGGCGTCCTCGGTCGCCTTCTCCAGCGTGCCGAAGAACGGGTTGCTGAGGTTCAGGGCGACCACGCCGATGGTGGGCTTCCCGTCGGAGCCGGCCCCGCCGTTCCCGCCGCAGGCGACGGCGGCGAAGGCGACGGCGAGGGTGAGGGCCGAAACCCTGAGCCCGGTGGAGCGAGGAGCACATCTGACGTTCTTCATTGACCCGGTCCTCATTGGTTGGCGCCGCCCGTCGTGCCCCATGGGCTCCCGATGTCCTGAGATCGGTCGGTACGACGGGATGTTGCGTTGATGCTGCGCATGATTAGGTTTTCTGTCAAGCATAAGTCTGGGATTTATGCGTGCTGACTGACATAATAAAGTCGTTGGCTGTGCTGATCGCTGATGGGCCGATCACTGAGGGAACGGGAGCACGATGACCGGTAGAACGCCTGCGGCCACGCCGGGGTCGGGGCCCTGGCACCCCGACGACGGACCGGGCCGCATTCTCGAACTGATCACGAGCGGCCGGGCGCGGACGCGCAGCGGCATCGCGCGGATCACCGGGCTCTCGCGGTCGACCGTGGGCCAGCGGCTCGACGCGCTGTTCGAAGCCGGTCTGGTGCGGGAGGGCGGGGCCAGCACATCGGCGCGGGGCCGTCCCTCGCGCGCGCTCCACCTGAACGAGACCGCGGGCATCGTCATCGCCGTCGACATCGGCGAATCGCGCACCCGCGTGGCGGTCACCGACCTGGAGGCGAGGGTCCTCGCCGACGCCGTGGAGCCGCTCGCCCTGAGCGAGGGCCCCGAGGCGCTGCTCGGCAGGATCACGGAGACGGTGCACGAGGTCGTCCGGGACGCCGGTGCCGGGGGGAGGCCGATCGCGGGCATCGGCTTCGGGCTGCCCGCCCCCGTCGACTACGAGGCCGGGCACGTGCTCGGCTGGTCCATCATGACCGGCTGGGACACCTATGACATCCGCGCCCACCTCCGCGCCGACTGGCCGGTCCCCATCCTCATCGACAACGACGTCAACCTGCTCACCCTCGCGGAGCACCGGCGCTTCTGGAGCGACCGGCGGAACCTGCTCTACATCAAGGCCGGGACCGGGGTCGGCAGCGGCATGGTGATCGACGGCCGCGTCCACCGGGGGAGCCAGGGCGCGGCCGGGGACATCGGGCACGCGCACGTGAGCGGATTCGGGGACCCCCAGTGCCGCTGCGGCAACCAGGGGTGCCTCGAATCACTCGTCGGCGGCTGGGCGCTGGCCCGCGACCTCGGCGGCGGCCGTCCCGGCGAGGAGGGGGACGCCCGCTCCGTCGTCGAGCACGTCAGACGTGGCGACAGCCGCGCGATCGCCGCGCTCAGGAAGGCCGGCCGGGTGCTGGGCGAGTCCGCCGCCTACGCCACCAGCCTCCTCAACCCGGACGTCATCGTCCTGGGCGGGCTGCTCGGCACCACGGGGGGCCATCTGATGGCCGGTGTCCGCGAGGTCGTGTACCAGCGCTCGCTGCCGCTGGCCACCCGGCAGTTGCAGATCGTTCCCACCCGGTACAAGTCCCATGCCGGGATCACCGGGGCGGCCTACCTCGTGCGCGACCACGTGCTGGCGCCCGCCACGCTGGACTCGGCGCTCGCCGCGGGCAGTTCGCCGTTCCCCGCGCCCTGACACCGGCGCGTCACCGCGCTGCGGCGGCACCCGGGGGCCGGCGGGGGTGAGCGGCGCGGAGGCGGGGCCCGGGGCCGCCTCCGCGGCTACATGCGCCGCAGCACCGCCCGCTTGGCCGCCGTGAACTCCTCGTCCGTCAGGACGCCCGAGCGGTGCAGGTCGCCCAGTTCGCGCAGGCGGCGCAGCAGGGCGTCGTGGTCGGCCTCGCCGGGCGGGGCCGCGGGAACCGCCGGGCCGGGGGCCGGGGTGCCGGGCCCGGTGGCGGCCGGGGCGGCGGTCCCGGTGGCCGGCGGGTCCGCGGGCGCCGGGCGGCGGGCGGGGTGGGGGAGGCGGGCCTGGACGGCGGCGGCCACCAGCGCCATCAGCGGGTCCTTGCGGAAGCCCCACAACTCCACCGCGTTCGGGTCGTACTTGGGCGGCACCTTCGCCGGCACGCCCCGCACGGTGAAGCGCAGGTGCCCGTTCTCCAGGCCCGCCGACGGCCGCCACTCCACGCCGGTGATGTCCGCCAGCGCCAGGGTCCGCGGGCCGCCCGCCGACTTGGCGTCCTCCGCCTGCCACTTCCACTCCAGGCGCACCACCTCGCCGTCGAAGCCCGCCGTCCCGTCACCGGCCGACACCGACAGGGGCACGGACGGCCCCGGCAGCAGATAGGAGTCGACCGGGTCCGGGGGGACGCCGTCCAGCAGCAGGGCGTTGCGGACCTCGTCCACCAGGTACTCCGCGACGCCGTGGCGGTCGGGCTCCACCGCCAGTTGGTACGGGTCGTGCGGCTCGGCCAGCCGGCCGCCGGTCGCCAGCAGCAGCGGGTCCGCGCCGTCCCGCAGCCGCAGCCGCAACCGGCCCGAGCGGCGGCCGTGTTCGAACGAGAGGCCCGCCAACGCGGCCAGTGGGACGGTCAGTTCCCCCAGCTCCCGGCGGAGCGGTCCGACCCCTCTCTCGCGGCCCGGCGTGAGCCGCAGCGCCTCGCCGTCGAAGACCCAGGTCCCGTCCCGCTGGATGATTTCCGCCATACGGAGATTGTTCCACCGCTTCCGCGCGGGGCCGTTGACGGGGGAGAGTGGTCCATACCAGTCGGGCCCCGCCGACGGTCCCGGCCGCCGCACCACGGCGGCGGGCCCCGCGGCCGGTCACCGCCCGCCGTGTCCGCTCGACCGAGCGCGCCCCGCCCGCACCCCTCTCCGACGCCCCCGACCCGTACCCGCACCCGGCCGCCCCGGCCCGTCCGCACCGGCCCCGCCCGCCACCGTCCGTCCCGTTCCACCCGTTCCACCGCTCCACCCCGTTCCGATCCATCCGTTCCCCCTCTCGTGAAGGGAGTGCGTGTGAGCCCGCTTCTCCGGCGCCGCGACACGACCCCCCGGACGTCCCGCCTCCTCGGCGCGCTGCTGCTCGTGGCCGCCGCCGGGGCGCTCGCCACCGGAGCGGTGCCCACCGGGGGCACCGCCGACGCCGCGTCCGCCCCCCGGGCACCGGGCCTGACCCCGCTGGACCGGGTGATACCCGCGCCCGCCGCCGTCCGCCCCGCGGGCGGCCCGTACACCGTCACCCCGGGCACCCACATCCGCGTCGACGGCGACCCGGAGACGCTCCGGATCGCCGAGTACCTCGCGGACGTCCTGCGCCCCTCCACCGGCTTCCGGCTCCCCATCACCGACCGGGGCTACGGCGGCATCCGGCTCCGCCTGGCCGACGGCCCCCACGGCGCCGAGGGGTACCGCCTCGACAGCGGACCCGACGGCGTCGTCGTCACCGCGGGCAAGCCCGCCGGGCTCTTCCACGGTGTCCAGACCCTGCGCCAGCTCCTGCCCGGCACCGTCGAGGCGGACACCGTCCAGCTCGGCCCCTGGAGGGTCGCCGGCGGCACCATCGAGGACACCCCGCGCTACGCCTGGCGCGGCGCCATGCTCGACGTCTCCCGGCACTTCTTCGGCGTCGACACCGTCAAGGAGTACATCGACCGGCTCGCCCTCTACAAGATCAACAAGCTGCACCTGCACCTCAGCGACGACCAGGGCTGGCGCATCGCCGTCGACTCCTGGCCCCGCCTGACCAGCCACGGCGGCTCCACCGCCGTCGGCGGCGGTGCCGGCGGCTTCTACACCAAGGCCGACTACCGGGAGATCGTCCGCTACGCCGCCTCCCGCCACCTGGAGGTCGTCCCCGAGATCGACCTGCCGGGCCACACCAACGCGGCCCTCGCCTCCTACGCCGAGCTGAACTGCGACGGCGTCGCCCCGCCGCTGTACACCGGCATCAAGGTCGGCTTCAGCTCGCTGTGCGCCGAGAAGGAGGTCACCTACGACTTCGCCGAGGACGTGGTGCGCGAGCTGGCCGCCCTCACCCCGGGCCGCTATCTGCACATCGGCGGCGACGAGGCGCACTCCACCAGCCACGACGACTACGTGACCTTCATGGACCGGGTGCAGCCCCTCGTCGCGAAGTACGGCAAGACCGTCGTCGCCTGGCACCAGTTGTCCGGTGCCACCCCGGCCAAGGGCGCCCTCATCCAGTACTGGGGGATGGACCGCACCGGCGACCCCGAGAAGGCGCGGGTCGCCGAGGCCGTGAAGAACGGCGCCGGGCTGATCCTGTCCCCGGCCGACCGGACCTACCTCGACATGAAGTACACCAAGGACACCCGGCTGGGTCTGTCCTGGGCCGCGCTGGTGGACGTCCGCCGCGCCTACGACTGGGACCCGGGGGACTACCTGCCGGACGTCCCCGCCTCCGCGGTCACCGGGGTGGAGGCGCCGCTGTGGACGGAGACCCTCTCCGAGCCGGACGAACTGGAGTACATGGCCTTCCCGAGGCTGCCCGGGATCGCGGAACTCGGCTGGTCCCCGGCCGCGACCCACGACTGGGACGCCTACAAGGTGCGGCTCGCCGCGCAGGGCCCCCGCTGGGAGGCCATGGGCATCGACTACCACGCCGCCCCGCAGGTGCCCTGGCCCCGCGACTGACGGCGGGCCGCCCGCCGACGGGACGGGGGCACCGGCGGTGTGCGCCGGTGCCCCCGCCCGGGGCGGGACCGCCCCGCGTGCGGTCCGCCGCCTCCCGGGTGCGCCAGGGGGGCGGTTCGGCCCGCGAGGGGGACGGGCCCTCCTAGCCGGTCAGGCCCAGTTCGCGGGCGATCAGCATGCGCTGGACCTCGCTGGTGCCCTCGCCGATCTCCAGGATCTTGGAGTCCCGCCACATGCGGGCGACCGGGTACTCGTTCATGAAGCCGTACCCGCCGTGGACCTGAGTGGCGTCCCGGGCGTTGTCCACCGCGACCGTCGAGGAGTACAGCTTCGCCAGGGCCGCCTCCTTCTTGAACGGCTCGCCCGCCACCAGCCGGGAGGCCGCGTCCCGCCAGGCCAGGCGGGACGTGTGGGCCTTCATCTCCATGTCCGCGATCTTGAACTGGATGGCCTGGTTGGCGCCGATCGGCCGCCCGAAGGCGTGACGCTCCTTCGCGTAGCGGACCGACTCGTCCACACATCCCTGCGCCAGCCCCGTGGCCAGCGCGGCGATGGCGATGCGGCCCTCGTCCAGGATGCGGAGGAACTGGGCGTAGCCCCGCCCCGTCTCGCCCACCAGGTTGGCCGCCGGGACCCGCACGTCGGCGAAGGACAGCTCCCGGGTGTCCGAGGCGTTCCAGCCGACCTTGGAGTACGGCGCCGCCACCGTGAAGCCCGGGGTGCCGGACGGCACCAGGATGGCGGAGATCAGCGGCCGCCCGTCGGGCTTGCGGCCGGTCACCGCCGTGACCGTCACCAGACCGGTGATGTCCGTGCCCGAGTTGGTGATGAAGCACTTGGTGCCGTTGATCACCCACTCGCCCGACGCCTCGTCCAGCCGGGCCGTCGTCCGGGTCGCGCCCGCGTCCGAACCGCCGTCCGGCTCGGTCAGGCCGAACGCGCCCAGGACCTCGCCGGAGCACAGCCGCGGCAGCCACTCCCGCTTCTGCTCCTCGGTGCCGAACAGGTACAGCGGCATCGCGCCCAGTGAGACCCCCGCCTCCAGGGTGATCGCCACCGACGAGTCGACCCGGGCCAGCTCCTCCAGGGCGATGCCGAGCGCCAGGTAGTCCCCGCCCATGCCGCCGTACTCCTCCGGGAACGGCAGCCCGAACAGCCCCATCCGGCCCATCTCGCGCACGATCTCGTACGGGAACTCGTGCCGCTCGTAGTAGTCACCGATCTTGGGCGCCACCACGTCGTGGGCGAACTCCTCCACCGTGCGGCGGAGTTCCTCCAGTTCGGGGGAGAGCTTGTGGTCCATGTCGTCACTGCTCCTTGTGGGAGTCGGCGCGGGCGAGGGCGCGAACGGTGCGGGACGGGCTCGGCCGTCCCAGGTGGGCGGCCATCCAGACGCTCGTGGCGACCAGACGGCCGAGGTCCACCCCGGTGTCGATGCCGAGGCCGCGCAGCATCCACACGAGGTCCTCGGTGGCGAGATTGCCGGTGGCGGACTTGGCGTAGGGGCAGCCGCCGAGGCCGCCCGCGGAGGCGTCGACGGTGGTGACGCCGTGCCGCAGCGCGGTCAGGGTGTTGGACAGCGCCTGCCCGTAGGTGTCGTGGAAGTGGACGGCGGTCCGCTCCACCGGGACCCCGGCCCCGGCGAGCGCCGTCAGCAGCGCGGAGACATGGCCCGGGGTGGCCACGCCGATGGTGTCGCCGAGGCTCAGCTCGTCGCACCCCATGTCCAGCAGGGCCCGGCACACCGTCACCACCTGCCCGACGGGGACGGGACCCTCCCAGGGGTCGCCGAAGCACATCGACAGATAGCCCCGGACATGGCCGCCGGCGTCCCTGGCGCGCGCCACCACCGGCGCGAACATGGCCAGCGCCTCGTCCACGGTGCGGTTGAGGTTGGCCTTGGCGAAGGACTCCGTGGCGCTGGCGAACACCGCGACCCGGCGGGCACCGAGCGCCAGGGCCCGGTCCAGGCCCCGCTCGTTGGGCACCAGCACCGGCAGCTCGACGGGCAGCTCCGCGATCTCGGGGAAGAGCTGCTCCGCGTCGGCGAGCTGGGGCACCCAGCGGGGGTGCACGAAGCTGGTCGCCTCCACGGTCGTCAGCCCCGTCGCCGCCAGGCGGCGGACGAACTCCGCCTTCACCGCCGTCGGCACCACCGCCTTCTCGTTCTGCAGGCCGTCGCGGGCGCCGACCTCGTGGATGCGGACGCGGGAGGGCAGGCCCTCGGCCGGCACGGCCATGGGCAGGCCAAGCCCGGGGGCGTTCACGCCGTCTCCTTCTCGGGGGTGCCGGGGGACGCCGCCTCCGGCGCCGGTGCCGCCTGCGCCACCGGTACGGCCCGTGCCGCCGGGTCCGCCTGCGCCGCCGGGCCCGCCGGGCCGTCGTCCGGGGCGGCCGCGGCCACCGGGGCGACGACCGCCAGCACCTGGTCCATCGCCACCGTCGTGCCCGGCGCCACGTCCAGCTCCGCGACCGTCCCGGCGTGCGGCGCGGAGATCACGTGCTCCATCTTCATCGCCTCCACCACCAGCAGGCTCTGCCCCGCCGCGACCTCGTCGCCGACGGCGACCTTCACCACCGTCACCGTGCCCGGCATCGGCGCGGTCAGCGAGTCGGCGCCCGCGTGGGCGGCCCGGCCGAGCGACGCGGCGACCGGATCGTGGTCGCGCACCTCCCAGGAGTCGCCGTCCCGGGCGAGCCAGGTGCCGTCCGGCAGCGCCGCGAAGGTGTGGGCCACGCCGTCGAGCCGGAAGACGTACTCGCCGCCGCCGGGCAGCGGGGTGATCTCCGACGCGCTCAGCGGCTCCGGCGCGCCGTCGGGCAGCACCTCCAGGCCCCCGTCCCGGGTCCGGCGCACCCGCACGGTGACCGGGTCGCGGCCCGGCACCCGCAGCGGGTGCGCCGTCCACGCCGGCTCCGCGCCCAGCCGCCAGCCGTCCCCGGCGGCGAACGGATCGGCCCAGCCGCCCGCCTCCCCGGCGCCCGCCGCCGCCCGCCGGCGCAGCAGGGCCGCCGCCGCGTACACCTCCTCGGGGACCCCGTCCGGCACCAGCGCGTCCACGTCCCGCTCGACGAGCCCCGTGTCCAGCTCGCCCGCCACCACCGCCGGATGGGCGAGCAGCCGCCGCAGGAACCCGGCGTTGGTCGGCACGCCCAGCGTCACCGTGTGCGCCAGCGCCGCCCGCAGCCTGCGCAGCGCGGTCGCCCGGTCGGGGCCGTGGGCGATCACCTTGGACAGCATCGGGTCGTAGAGGCTGCCGACCTCGGTGCCCTCGCTCAGTCCCGAGTCGGTGCGCACCCCCTCGCCCCGCGGCTCGCTCAGCCGCAGCACCGTGCCGCCGGACGGCAGGAAGCCGCGGGCGCCCTCGCGCACCGACACCGTCTCCGCGCACAGCCGCGCCTCGACCGCGTGCCCGGTCAGCCGGACGTCCTCCTGGGCGAACCCGAGCGGCTCGCCCGCCGCCACCCGGAGCTGCCACTCCACCAGGTCCAGGCCCGTGACCAGCTCCGTCACCGGGTGCTCGACCTGGAGGCGGGTGTTCATCTCCATGAAGTAGTACCGGGACGGGTCGCCGCCCGGCACGATGAACTCCACCGTGCCCGCGCCCCGGTAGCCGCAGGAGCGGGCCGCCTGCACCGCCGCCCCGCCCATCGCCTCCCGGGTCGCCGGGTCCAGGAGCACGCTGGGCGCCTCCTCGACGAGCTTCTGGTGCCGGCGCTGGAGCGAGCACTCGCGCTCGCCCAGGTGCACCACCCCGCCGTGGCCGTCCGCGAGGACCTGGATCTCGATGTGCCGGGGCCGGTCGATCCACCGCTCGACGAGCAGCGTGTCGTCGCCGAAGGAGGCGCGGGCCTCGCGGCGGGCCGCGGCGATCTCGTCGCCGAGCGCGGCGGCGTCCCGCACCAGCCGCATGCCCTTGCCGCCGCCGCCCGCCGACGGCTTCAGCAGCACCGGCATCCCGATCTCCCGGGCCGCGTCCGCCAGTTCGGCGTCGCTCAGGCCGCTGCCGCTGGAGCCGGGCACCACCGGCACCCCGGCCGCCCGCACCGTCTCCTTGGCCCGGATCTTGTCGCCCATCAGGGCGATGGCCGCGGCCGGCGGGCCGATGAAGGCGAGCCCCGCCTCCTCGCAGGCCCGCGCGAAGTCCGCGTTCTCCGCCAGGAAGCCGTACCCCGGGTGCACGGCCCGCGCCCCGGTCCGGGCGGCGGCCTCCAGCAGCCGGTCGGCGCGCAGATAGCTCTCCGCCGCCGCGGGCGGGCCGATCCGCACCGCGGTGTCGGCCTCCCGCACATGCCGGGCGTCCGCGTCGGCGTCGGAGAAGACCGCCACCGAGCGCACGCCCATCGCGCGCAGCGTCCTGATCACACGCACGGCGATCTCGCCGCGGTTGGCGACGAGCACCGTGTCGAACATCGGACCGCTCGGGTGTCCCATGGGTCCCCTCCTCACATCCGGAAGACGCCGAACTGGGGGTCGCCCAGCGGCGCGTTGGCACAGGCGGTCAGGGCCAGGCCCAGCACCCGGCGGGTGTCGGCGGGCTCGATGATCCCGTCGTCCCACAGCCGGGCGGTCGCGTAGTAGGCGCTGCCCTGGCGCTCGTACTGGGCGCGGACCGGCGCCCTGAACGCCTCCTCCGCCTCCGCGGGCCACTCCTCGCCCCGGCCCTCCAACTGGTCCCGCTTCACCGTGGCCAGCACGGACGCCGCCTGCTCGCCGCCCATCACGGAGATCTTGGCGTTGGGCCACATCCACAGGAACCGGGGCGAGTACGCCCGCCCGCACATCGAGTAGTTGCCCGCCCCGTACGACCCGCCGACCACCACCGTCAGCTTCGGCACCCGGGTGCAGGCCACCGCCGTCACCATCTTGGCGCCGTGCTTGGCGATGCCGCCCGCCTCGTAGTCCCGGCCCACCATGAAGCCCGAGATGTTCTGCAGGAACACCAGCGGGATGCCGCGCTGGTCGCACAGCTCCACGAAGTGCGCGCCCTTCTGGGCCGACTCGGAGAACAGGATGCCGTTGTTGGCGACGATGCCGACCGGATGGCCGTGGATCCGGGCGAAACCGGTGACGAGGGTCTGCCCGAACTCCGCCTTGAACTCCGCGAACCGCGAGCCGTCCACCACCCGCGCGATGACCTCCCGCACGTCGTAGGGGGTGCGCGAGTCCACCGGCACCACCCCGTACAGCCCCTGCGGGTCGGCCTTCGGCGGGGCGGCGGGCCGCACCTCCCAGGGCAGCGCCCCGCGCGCGGGCAGCGTGCCCACGATGTTCCGCACGATGCGCAGGGCGTGCGCGTCGTCCTCCGCGAGGTGGTCGGTGACGCCCGAGACCCGGGAGTGCACCTCGCCGCCGCCCAGCTCCTCGGCCGTCACCACCTCGCCGGTGGCCGCCTTCACCAGCGGCGGACCGCCCAGGAAGATCGTCCCCTGGCCGCGGACGATCACCGCCTCGTCGCTCATCGCCGGGACGTACGCGCCGCCCGCCGTGCAGGAGCCGAGGACCGCGGCGATCTGCGCGATCCCGGCGCCCGACATCCGGGCCTGGTTGTAGAAGATCCGCCCGAAGTGCTCCCGGTCCGGGAACACCTCGTCCTGCATCGGCAGGAACGCGCCCCCGGAGTCCACCAGGTAGAGGCACGGCAGCCGGTTCTCCAGCGCCACCTCCTGGGCCCGCAGGTGCTTCTTCACCGTCATCGGGTAGTAGGTGCCGCCCTTGACCGTGGCGTCGTTGGCGACGATCACGCACTCACGGCCGCCGACCCGCCCGATCCCGGCGATCACCCCCGCCGCCGGCGCCTGCCCGTCGTACAGCCCGTCGGCCGCGAGCGGCGCCAGCTCCAGGAAGGGCGAGCCCGGGTCGAGCAGGGTGTCGACGCGGTCGCGCGGCAGCAGCTTGCCGCGCGCGGTGTGCCGGGCCCGCGCCCGCTCCCCGCCGCCGAGCCGGGCCGTCGCGAGCCTGGCGCGCAGCTCCTCCACGAGGACGCGGTGCGCCTCCTCGTTGGCCCGAAAGGCCTCCGACGCGGGATCGGCCGCGCTCGTGAGCTCCGGTGCCTCGTGCATCCTGCGGTCCCCTCACCCAGTGGTCACCCGTTAATGAGCGTTAACCCCTTTCCCCCAGGTTAACGAGCGCTAACCTCCCTGTCTAGAATCGGACCCATGGCCACCAGAACCGACGCCCCGACCCGCCGCGAGCAGATCCTCAAGGAGGCCGCGCGGCTCTTCGCCGAGCGCGGGTTCCACGGGGTCGGGGTGGACGAGATAGGCGCCGCGGTCGGCATCAGCGGCCCCGGCCTGTACCGCCACTTCCCCGGCAAGGACGCGATGCTCGCCGAACTGCTGGTCGGCATCAGCGGTCAGCTCCTCACCGGCGCGAAGCGGCGCCTGGCCGAGGCCGAGGGGGCGGCCGGCTCCGGCCCGGGCGCCGGCGCCCGGCCGGGACCCGGGGAGGTCCTCGACTCGCTGATCGAGGGGCACATCGACTTCGCGCTCGACGACCGTCCGCTCATCACCCTGCACGACCGGGAGCTGGACCGCCTCCGGGACACCGACCGCAAGCTGGTGCGCCAGCTCCAGCGGCAGTACGTGGAGCTGTGGGTGGGGGTGGTCCGCGAGGTCTACCCGGAGGTCGCCGAGCCGTCCGCCCGGTCCGCCGTCCACTCCGTCTTCGGCCTGCTGAACTCCACCCCGCACCTGGGCGGCTCCGGGTCCCTGCCGGGGCGCGAGGCGACGGCGGCGCTGCTGCACCGGATGGCGCGGGGGGCGTTCGCGGCGGTGGCCGGGGACTGAGCCCGCGTCCGGCGTCCCCGCGTCCGGTTCTCGCGCCCGGTTCCTGCGCCCGGTTCCTGCGCCCGGTTCCCGCGCCGGGGTCCCACGCCGGGCGTCCCCGGTCCGGCGTCCCGCGTCCGGGGTTCCGGGTCCCGCGTCCGGCGTCCGGCGTCCGCCGGGGGGAGGGTGTCGTCGCGCCCCGTCCGCCCTGGACCTTTGGTGCTACCCGCCGGTACCGTGGGGTCTGAGCAAGCGCTTAGACACGTACCCGGGAGGTGGCGCCGTGCGCCGTACGGTGTTCAACGAGGACCACGAGGCGTTCCGGGAGACCCTCCGCGCCTTCATCGAGGCCGAGGTCGTCCCCGTCCACGACGCGTGGTTCGCCGCCGGCCAGGTCCCCCGCGAGTTCTACCGCCGGCTCGCCGGACTCGGCCTCTTCGGCATCAACGTGCCCGAGGAGTACGGCGGCGCCGGACTCGACTCCCACACCTTCGAGGCCGTCCAGTACGAGGAGACCGCCCGCGCGGGCGTCTCCTTCGGCGGCTCCGGCGTCCATGTGCTGCTCGGCCTGCCCTACCTCAAGTCCCTCGCCACCGACGAGCAGAAGCGGCGCTTCCTGCCCCGGTTCGTCACCGGCGAGGAGATGTGGGCCATCGCGATGACCGAGCCCGGCACCGGCTCCGACCTCGCCGGCATGAAGTCCACCGCCCGGCTCTCCGAGGACGGCACCCACTACGTCCTCAACGGCGCCAAGACCTTCATCACCGGCGGCGTCCACGCCGACCGGGTCATCGTCTGCGCCCGCACCGCCGCCCCCACCTCCCAGGACCGCCGCCACGGCATCTCCCTGCTCGCCGTGGACACCCGCTCCGAGGGCTACTCCGTCGGCCGCAAGCTCGACAAGCTGGGCCTGCGCACCTCCGACACCGCGGAACTGGCCTTCACCGACGTCAAGGTCCCCGTGGAGGACCTCCTCGGGGAGGAGAACCGGGGCTTCCACTACCTCGGCGCCAACCTCCCCTCCGAGCGCTGGGGCATCGCCTTCAACGCCTACGCCCAGGCCGCCGCCGCCGTCCGGTTCACCCAGGAGTACGTGCGGGAGCGCACCGTCTTCGGCCGGACCGTCGCCGACTTCCAGAACACCAAGTTCGAGCTCGCCGCCTGCAAGGCCGAGGTCGACGCCGCCCAGGCCGTCGCCGACCGGGCCCTGGAGGCCCTCGACGCCGGGGAACTGACCGCCGCCGAGGCCGCCGGGGCCAAGCTGTTCTGCACCGAGGTCGCCCACCGCGTCATCGACCGCTGCCTCCAGCTCCACGGCGGCTACGGCTACATGAACGAGTACCCCATCGCCCGTCTGTACGCCGACAACCGCGTCAACCGCATCTACGGCGGCACCAGCGAGGTCATGAAGATGATCATCGCCAAGGACATGGGGCTGTGACCGGCGGGGCGTGAGCGCCCACCCCGGCGGCTTCCCCGCCCGGGCGCCGTCCCGGACGGGGGAGCCCGCCCCGGGCCCCCGGCCGAACAGGCGCCGGCCGGCGCGGTCCGTCTCCGGGCGGGCGCCCCCCGCGGACCTCGGGAACACTGGGCGGCATGACCGAACCAGCGGCCGCGGCCGGGGACGGCGGGAGCGCCTCCGGCCGCGGGGACGGCGAGAGCGTCCGCACCGTGCTCGTCGCCGCCGCCGCCAACCTGGGCGTCGCCGCGGCCAAGGCCGTCGCCGGAGCCGTCGGCGGGTCCAGCGCCATGCTCGCCGAGGCCGCCCACTCGGTCGCCGACACCGTCACCGAGGTCCTCCTGCTGGCCTCCCTGCGGCGCGGCACCCGCCCGCCCGACGAGGAGCACCCCCTCGGCCACGGCCCCGAACGCTACGTCTGGGCCCTGCTCGCCGCCGTCGCCACCTTCGTCGGCGGCGCCGTCTTCGCCCTCTACGACGGGATCCACGCCCTCACCCACCGCCGGACCCCCGGCGACCCCCTCGCCTCCTACCTCGTCCTCGCCGCCGCCCTCCTCCTGGAGGGGCTCTCGCTGCGCACCGGGCTCCGGCAGGCGCGCGGCGAGGCCCGCCGCCACCGGCTGCCCGTCCGCGGCTATCTGCGGCGCACCCCCGACACCGCCGTCAAGGCCGTCGTCCTGGAGGACTCCGCCGCCCTCGCCGGACTGCTCCTCGCCGCCGGCGGCCTGCTCGGCGGGCAGCTCACCGGCTCCGGCACCTGGGACGGCGTCGCCTCCCTCTGCATCGGCGCCCTGCTCCTGCGCGTCGCCTGGGTGCTCGGCCGGTCCAACGCCGGGTTCCTCATCGGCCGCGCCCTGCCGCGCCCCGTACGGGACCGTGTCCGGGCCCTGCTGACCGCCACGGAGCACATCGAGGCCGTACTCGAACTCACCACGCTGGTGCAGGGCCCCCGGGAGGCGCTCGTCGCCGCCAAGGTCGACTTCCGCGACGCCTCCACCGCCGCCCAGATCGAATGGGCCTGCGAACGGGCGGAGCAGCGGCTGCGCGAGGAGTTCCCCTTCGTGCGCCGGGTCTACCTCGACCCGACGCCCGGCTTCGCGCAGCGCCGCTCGGAGGGGCTCAACCCCTGGCCCTGACCGGCCCGGGACTACGCCCCGAGCCCCGCCTCCGTCAGCAGGAACGCCGTCATCGGGTCGTAGTGGCGGGGGCTCACCACGTGGTCGTCCAGCGGCACCGCCACCTGGAGGGTGCCCTCCGACTCGGCCACGAACAGCGCCGGGTCGTTGCAGTCCGCGTAGCCGACGGAGTCGACGCCGTGCTGGGCCGCGTACCCGGCCCAGCCGTGGTCGGCGACCACCAGGTCCGGCAGCGGGCGCCCGGCCCGCTCAAGCCCCGTCAGCACGGCCTTCATCGGGCCGCCGGAGTGGGTGTGCCACAGCGAGGCGCCGTGCTCCAGCACCGCCACGTCCGCGAACTGCTGCACGTATCCCTCCTCCGTCGTCAGCCCCTCCGGGATCACCACGATCTCGCAGCCGGCCGCCCGCAGCGCCGCCGCCGTCGCCCGGTGCACGTCCAGCAGCCCGCCCGGGTGCCCGGTGGCGAACAGCACCCGCTGCCCGCCGTCCGCCGCCTTGCGCAGCCGCGCCGCCATCCGCTCCAGGGCGGCCACGGTCAGCTCCGGGTCGATGGTGTCCTGCCCGTACCGGTACTCCGGGTCGTCGTTGACACCGACCCGCTCCGCCATCACGGCGAGCACGTCCTGCTCGTCGCTCCAGCGCCCGCCCAGCTCCAGGCCGAACCAGAAGTTGCGGTCGCCGTTCGCCAGCCTGCGGTAATGGTCGAGGTTGTTCTCGCGGGGAGTGGCGACGTCGCCCGCGATACGTGTTCTGACGAGGTGCTCGGTGAGTTCGGCGCGGCTGGGTGTCCCGGGTATCGGCATGGCTCCATTGTGGGGCAGCGGGCCGCGCGAGTCCCGGGCATGCCACAGGCCGTGACGGGCGCCCGCCCGGCCCGGCGCCCCGCTCACCGCCGGCGCAGCGCGAACCACAGCTCCGTACGGACGTCCATGTCGTCCAGGTCCGCGCCGAGCAGCACCGCGCAGCGGGCCACGCGCTGCCGCACGGTGTTGCGGTGCACGGACAGGGCCACGGCCGTGCGGTCCCAGCTCCCGTGCAGCGACAGCCAGGCGCGCAGCGTCTCCACCAGCGTGGGGAACGCCTCCAGCGGGGCGAGCAGCGCGCGGGCGTACGCCTCCGCCTCGTCGTCCGGGACCAGCCCGGCCAGACCGGTCCGCCCGGTGTGCCGCACCACCGCCGTCCGCCCGGCCCTCGCCCGTGCCAGTGCCCGCCCGGCCTGCACGTCGCCCGCCGCCCAGTCCCGCGCCGCCACGGGCGCGCTGACGCCCAGCGTCCAGCCCGGCTGGGCGGACGGCCCCTCGGGAGCACCGTGAGCGGCGGCCGTGCCGGTGGTGCCGGTGGTGCCGGAGGGCGCGGGCGGCGTGCCGGGCGGCGGGGTGGTGCCGGAGGGGGCGGAGGTGCCGGACGGCGCGGAGGGGGCGGTGGTGCCGGAGGCCGCGGTGGTGCCGGACGGGTCGGGCTCCACGGTGTCCCCGGTGCCCCGGGCGGCGGCCGTGCCCTGCCGTCCGGACCCGCGGGCCGGGACCAGCAGCCGTACGACCTCACCGGCCCGGTCCACCAGCGACGTCCCCAGGGCGGCCCCCAGCGCCGCCGCCGGCACCGGGCCCGCGTCCCCCGCGTCGGAACGGGCGTGCACCACGTACCAGTCCCCGTCCGCCCCGCCGTCGAGCAGCGGCGCCACCTCCTCGGGCCGCGCCCCCAGCAGCAGCCGCACCAGCGCCGACGACGAGGCCCCGCCCGCCCCGCCGAACCGCTCGCCCGCCGGTCCGGTCAGCAGGGAGAGCAGGACGGCGGCGACCGAGGCGAGCGCGTGGTCCCCCGGCTCCCGCCGCGGAGCCGCCACGGACCCCGCCCCCCGCCCCGGCACCACGACCCCGAGCACGCCCCCCTGCCCCGCGCCGAGCCCGTACGCGGCGAGCCGCGCGCCCGCCGCCCCGTCGGCCGCGGTCGACACCGCCCCGTCGGCCACCCGCCGCACCAGCGCCGCCAGCGCGCGCCCCACGGCGTCCCCGCCGTCCCCGCCGTCCCCGTTTGCCCCGCCGCCTCCGTCCGCTCCGCCGTCCCGGGCCCCTTCGGACGCCGGGACGGAAGCCTCCGGGGGCCCGGACCGCCCGGCGGTCCGGCCCGCCGCGTCCCCCGTCCCGGACGTTTCCTCCGTCTCCGTCTCCGTCTCGTCCGCCGCCCGCCCGGGCCGCCGGGCGCCGCCCGCGCCGCCCGCCCCGGCCTCCGGACCCGGGCCGCGCCCCGCCGAGGCCAGCGGCACGCCGTCCGGGGAGTACAGGACGGTCCGGCCGTCCAGGAGCGACGCGAGACGCCGCAGTACCGCGGACACCGGATCCGGCCGCGACGCCGCGGCGGCCAGGCTCCGCTGCGCCTCCGCGACCCGGCGCACCTCCGCCAGCCCGGCCCGGGTCATCAGCCGTCCCACCGCGCGCGCCACCCCCGAGAACGTCGTCCCCGGCGGCACCTCCACCAGCGGCAGCCCCCGCTCCGCACAGGCCGCCACCAGCGCCTCCGGCACCCCGTCGTGCACCGGGGTCACCCCGAAGCCGAGCGCCGCCCCGCCCGCCGCGACCACCCGGGCCACGTACCGCGCGCAGGACGCCCCCGCGTCCCCCGCCGACGGCACCCAGGCACCGGCCGTCAGCAGCAGCTCCCCGCCCAGCAGGTACGGGCCGGGGTCGGCCATCTCGGAGGCGTGCGCCCCGTGCAGCGCCACCCCCGCGGCCGGCGGCCCGGCGAGCCGCCGCAGCCCCAGCTCGTCACGGGCCAGCAGGTCCGCCAGGGACACCGGGGAGGCGGGAGGACCCTGCGGCCCGGCCGATGCCGACATGATGGATGATTCCTCCCGTACGCTGGTGAATGGTGGAGGAAACATACATTTCGCGGCCCCCGCCCGGCCGCCTAGGGTCGGTCCGGAACCGCCGTTGCGGCCACCGCCGAGGCCGCACGGCAGCAGGACACACACGGCGAAGCGTCAGAAGGAAGGCAGCGCATGACCCCCCACGAGACCCCCCGCGGCCCCGTCGACTCCTCCCGCGTCCCGCGCTACGCCGGCCCCGCCACCTTCGCCCGGCTGCCCCGCCTGGACGAGGTCGGCACCGCCGACATCGCCGTCGTGGGCGTCCCCTTCGACTCCGGCGTCTCCTACCGGCCCGGCGCCCGCTTCGGCGGCAACGCCGTCCGCGAGGCCTCCCGCCTCCTGCGCCCCTACAACCCGGCCCAGGACGCCTCCCCCTTCGCCCTCGCCCAGGTCGCGGACGGCGGCGACATCGCCGTCAACCCCTTCGACATCCACGAGGCCGTCGAGACCGTCGAGGCCGCCGCCGACGACCTCCTCGGCACCGGCGCCCGCCTGATGACCCTCGGCGGCGACCACACCATCGCCCTGCCGCTGCTGCGCTCCGTCGCCAGGAAGCACGGCCCCGTCGCCCTGCTCCACTTCGACGCCCACCTCGACACCTGGGACACCTACTTCGGCGCCGAGTACACCCACGGCACGCCCTTCCGCCGCGCGGTCGAGGAGGGCATCCTCGACACCTCCGCCCTCTCCCACGTCGGCACCCGCGGTCCCCTCTACGGCAAGCAGGACCTCACCGACGACGAGAAGATGGGCTTCGGCATCGTCACCTCCGCCGACGTCTACCGGCGCGGCGCCGACGAGGTCGCCGACCAGCTCCGCCAGCGCGTCGGCGACCGCCCCCTCTACATCTCCATCGACATCGACTGCCTCGACCCCGCCCACGCCCCCGGCACCGGCACCCCCGAGGCGGGCGGCATGACCTCCCGCGAACTGCTGGAGATCCTGCGCGGACTCTCCTCCTGCAACGTGGTCTCCGCCGACATCGTCGAGGTGGCCCCCGCCTACGACCACGCCGAGATCACCGCGGTGGCCGCCTCCCACACCGCCTACGAACTGACCACCCTCATGTCCCGCCGCGTCGCCCTGGAGAAGAGCGCGCGGTGACCCACCACCACGACCGGGTCCCGCGCCCCACCGCCGCCCGGACCGGGGCCGCGCCCGCCCCGCCCCCCGGCCGCACCGGCGCGGACCTCGTCGTGGAGACCCTGGCCGCGCTCGGCGCCACCACCGTCTTCGGCGCGCCCGGCCGCGACGAGCCGGCCACGGCCGATGCCCTGCGCCGCTGCGGACTGCGCCTCGTCGCCCTGCGCACGGAGTACGGCGCCGGGTTCGCCGCCGGCGCCCACGGCCGTCTCACCGGCGAGGCGGCGCCCCTGCTGCTCCCCGCCGGGCCCGGCGCGCTGATGTCCCTCCCCGCGCTCCAGGAGGCCGCGGCGGCCTCGGCGCCGGTGCTCGCGATCAGCGTCCGGACCCCCTCCGGCGCGGGCGGCGGACACCACGGTGTGCCGCGCACCCCGCCCGGCGGGGACACCTCCTTCCACGGCGTCGTGAAGTCCGTCCACACCGTCCGCGCCGCCTCCCAGATCCCGTCCGCCGTCACCGACGCCTGGCGCTCCGCGCTCACCGCCCCGCACGGCCCCGTCCGGGTGGAGATCCCGCCGGACGTCCTGCTCGCCCCGACGACCCTGCCCGTGATGACGGCGGCCGACGCGACCCCCGGCGAACTGCCCCCGCGCGGGGAACTCGTCGCGGCCGCCGCCCACCTGCTCACCCACGCCGCCCGCCCCGCGATCATCGCCGGGGGCGGCGTCCTGCGGGCCGACGCCTCCGGCAAGCTGCGGCGGCTGGCCGAGCGCCTCCGCGCCCCCGTCGTCACCACCCCGGGCGGCGCGGGCGCCTTCCCGTGGACCCACCCCCTGTCCCTGCGGTCATGGGCGGACGACCGCCCCACCGCGGAGTTCCTGGAGGACGCCGACGTCCTTCTGGTCGTCGGCTCCGGCCTCGGCGGACCCTTCCGCGGCCACCACGGGTTCACCCCGTGCGGGCGCCTCGTCCAGATCGAGGCCGACCCCGGCAAGCTGGAGTCCCACCATCCCGCCCTCGGCATCCACGCCGACGCCCGGCTCGCCCTCCAGGCCCTCCTGGAGGCCGTCGGCGAACGCGACGATCCCGCGGCCCCCGACCGTGTGCGCGCCGTGCTCGACGCGGTCCGCGTCCTCCCGGCCGCCCAGGACCCCGCCCCGGAGCGGGAGGTGCTCGCGGCCGTCCGCGACGCCCTCCCGTCCGGTGCCCCCTCCTTCTGGGACGTGACGCCGCTGACCGACCGGGCCCGCTCCGGCTTCGACCCCCGCGGCGCCGACACCCTGCACACGGCCCAGGGCGCCGGCGGCCCCGGTCACGCCCTCCCCGCCGCCCTCGGCGCCGCCGCGGCCGACCCCACCCGCCCCGTCCTGGCCGTCTCCGGCGACGACGGCGCCCTGTACTCCGTCGCCGAACTCGCCACCGCGCGCCGGTACGGCCTCGACGTCACCTGGCTCATCGTCGACGACGGTCCGGACGCCCCCCGCCCCGGGGCGGCGGACGCCCCCGGCCCCGGGGCGGCGGACGCCGGCGGACACCCGGCCGCGCCGGAACCCCCCGGCCCCGACTTCGCGGCGCTGGCGGAGTCCTTCGGCGTGCCCGCGGTGCGCACGGCACCCGAGCGCCTGGGAGCCGACCTCGCGACCGCCCTGGCGGCACCGGGCCCCTCGGTGGTCGTGCTGCCCGTCGCCCTGCGGACGCCGGTTCCCGCGCGCCGGGAGTGACCTCCCGGGCCGTGCCGGTGGCGGAGCCGCCCGGGCGGGACGCGTGGCACGGGCGGCAGCGTCCCCGCCGCTACCAGATCGCCCCCACCCACTCGGGGTGGTCGACGAACGGGTTGCGGTTGTGCTGGTAGGAGTCGTAGATGACCTGGTTGCGGCGCTTCTCGAAGGCGTCCGGCGGGTCCAGCTCGTTCCACGCCCTGAGCACGTCCAGCCGCCCCATGTACGGGTTGCTGCCGTTGCCGACCTGCCCGTTGACCTCCAGGTCGGGCCTGCCGTCGTCCCCCTCGTAGCGGACCGCCATGTAGAAGATCATGCGGGCCACGTCCCCCTTCACGGCGTCACGGGGCTCGAAGGAGTCGGCGTCGGTACGGCTGCCCCCGCCGTTCGCCACGGCGCTGCCGCCGTTGTCGAAGTCCTTGTTCCCGCGGGCGCCGTTGACCTGGACGTCCTCGGGACGCAGATGGTGCAGGTCGGTGCCCGGGCCCGTGGAGGTGCCGAAGTCGCCGTGGGACTTGGCCCACACGTGCTCGCGGTTCCAGTCCCCGCTCGCTCCGCCGTTGAGGGACTTGCTGCGCGAGACGCCCGAGTAGAGGAGGATCACGTTGCCGCTGTTGGCCGGGTCCTGGTCGGTGTCCTTGAGGGCGTTCCAGACCGCCGCGTACGACAGCTTCGTCTGGGAGCCGATGATCGTGTGGAGCGAGGACCTGAGACCGGCGCCGGTCTTTCCGATCGCGTCCTTGTAGTACGTGTCGTCGTAGGACGCCGTGGTGGTCGTCGTGGCGGCCGGTGCGGTCGGGGCGGCGGCCGTGGCGGGAGCGGTGGCCAGGGGAGTGGCGAGGAGACCGGCGAGCACGGCCGCCGTGCCGAACGCCCTGACCGGCCGGCGGTGCGAGCCCTTGACTGTGCGTATCGCGAGCATGTGGGGTGTCCGATCTACGCGAGTTGACTGCGATATCGGGATCGTGACATGGACATGCTGGCACGGTGATGTACGGACGGTGATGATTGCGTGACGACTTGGCCGATGTCCGGCGGTGCGTGCCGGACTACTCCCGGCCGGCCCAGGGGGCGAGCAGGTCGAGCGCCAGTTCCCCGAAGAGGCCGTCGAGCGCCTCCTCCCGCGCGGGGTCGCCGACGGCCCCGGGGCACAGGGCCGCGGGCCGGGCGATCCACAGCAGCTTCCACGGCCTGGAGTCCAGCCGGGGGTCGCTCCAGACACCGCCGTGCGGCGCGAGGGGGTGCAGCAGGTCGCCGATCAGCCCGGCCGCGGTCCGCAGGACGGGGCCGTCGAGCGCCGTGTGGGAGGACAGGAGCGCCGCGGGGTCGCTGCGGGCGATCGCCGCCGTCGTCGGATGGCGGCGGACCAGCCGCACGGCCTCCGTCAGATGGGAGACGATCCCCGGCACGGTGCCGTCGGAGGGGCGGGTGCGGCGCGCGGTGTCGAAGACCTGGTCGAGTTCGGCCCGGAGCGCCCGGACGTGCAGCGCGGAGGCCGACGTCCAGTTGGCGTAGAGGAACCCGCGCGAGGTCCCGGAGGCGCGGGCGACGGCCGCCAGGGACACCCGCAGGCCCTCGGCGCGCATCAGCGCGCGCACCGTACCGATCACGTGGCCGGTGCCATGGGGGTTCCGGAGGTCTCCAGGGGTCATGGGCCCATGCTGGACAAAAATGCGTGAGCAAATGGAGGCGAAATGCCCATGCGTCACTCAAATGAGCGGCTGATGAACGAATGTGCCACGAGTGTCCACCGAAAAATCACCACCCATGGGGGACCCGGCCCACGCGGACACCGCGGGGATCCCCCCGCCGTGCCCCGGACGCCGGGCACGGCTCCGAGGGGACCGGCGTCCCGGAACGGCGGCGGTGTGAGCGCCTTCCCGGCACGGGCCATCGCCACCGGCCGACTGGACCTCCTGCCCCTGCGGGTCGACCACGCCGAGGAGATGGCCGAGGTGCTGTCCGATCCGGACCTGCACACCTTCATCGGCGGCACCCCCGCCACCCCGGAGGCCCTGCGCTCGCGCTTCCGGCGCCTCACCGCGGGCTCTCCCGACCCGGACGTCTCCTGGCTGAACTGGGTGATCCGGCTCCGTGACGAGTCCTGCCTGGTGGGCACCGTCCAGGCGACGGTCACCCCCTCGGGCCACGGCTCCGCGGCGGAGATCGCCTGGGTGGTGGGGACCCCGTGGCAGGGCCGGGGCATCGCCACCGAGGCGGCCGGGGCGCTCGTCGCCCGGCTCGGCACCCGGTCCGCGCACACCGACCGGTCCGCGCACACCGACCGGCTCGTGCACACCGTCGTCGCCCACATCCACCCCGGACACCACGCCTCCGCCGCCGTCGCCACGGCCGCCGGGCTCACCCCCACCGGCGAACTGCACGACGGCGAGACACGATGGCGGCGGAGCCTCCTGCCCTGACGCCCCGGCCCCCGTCACACCGCCGCGAATTGTTACAGCGGGATGAAACGGCCGGTCGCGGGTGTTGCAGCCTTGCGGAAGAGCAGCGGGACAGGACGACCGACCGGAGGGCACGGCGTGGAAGCGCAACGGGGCTGGGCACGACGACTGGCCGCCTACGCATGGCGGCACCCCAGGGACGTCGTCCTCGCGCTCGGGTCCTCCCTGGCCGGCATGGCCGTCATGGCGCTGGTCCCGCTGATCACCAAGGTCATCATCGACGACGTGATCGACGCCAGGACCCGGGACATGTCCGTCTGGGCAGGTCTCCTCATCGGCGCCGCGCTCGTCGTCTACGTCCTGACGTACGTCCGCCGCTACTACGGCGGACGGCTCGCCCTGGACGTCCAGCACGACCTGCGCACCGAGATGTACGGCACGATCACCCGCCTCGACGGGCGACGGCAGGACGAACTCTCCACGGGGCAGGTCGTCGGGCGGGCCACCAGTGACCTCCAGCTCATCCAGAGCCTGCTGTTCATGCTGCCCATGACCATCGGGAACATCCTGCTCTTCCTGATATCCCTGGTCATCATGGCCTGGCTGTCGCCGGTGCTGACCCTCGTCGCCCTCGCCGTCGCCCCCGCCCTCTGGATCATCGCCCGCCGCAGCCGCACCCGTCTGCACCCCGCCACCTGGTACGCGCAGGCCCAGGCGGCGGCCGTCGCGGGCGTCGTGGACGGCTCCGTCAGCGGCGTGCGCGTGGTGAAGGGCTTCGGGCAGGAGGACCAGGAGACGGGCAAGCTCCGCGAGGTGGGCCGCAGGCTCTTCGCCGGACGGCTGCGCACCATCCGGCTGAACGCCACCTACACCCCGGCCCTCCAGGCCGTGCCGGCCCTCGGCCAGGTCGCCATGCTCGCCCTCGGCGGCTGGCTCGCGGTGCGCGGACACATCACCCTCGGCACCTTCGTCGCCTTCTCCACCTACCTCGCGCAACTGGTCGGCCCGGTGCGGATGCTCGCCATGGTCCTCACCGTCGGCCAGCAGGCCCGCGCCGGCACCGAACGCGTCCTGGAACTGATCGACACCGAGCCGTCGATCGAGGACGGCGCCAAGGACCTCCCCGGCGACGCCCCCGCCACCGTCGAGTTCGACGACGTGTCCTTCGGCTACTCCCCCGACCGGCCCGTCCTGGACGGCCTGTCCCTGGAGATCCGGGCCGGTGAGACCCTCGCCGTCGTCGGCGCCTCCGGCTCCGGCAAGTCCACGGTCTCCCTGCTCCTGCCGCGCTTCTACGACGTCAACCGGGGCGCGGTGCTCATCGGCGGCCACGACGTGCGCGAACTGACCCAGGACTCGCTGCGCGCCGCGATCGGCCTGGTGCCCGAGGACTCCTTCCTCTTCTCCGACACCGTGCGCAGCAACATCGCCTACGGCCGCCCCGGGGCGGGCGACGAGGAGATCGAGGCCGCCGCGCGGGCCGCCCGGGCCCACGGCTTCATCAGCGAACTGCCCCAGGGCTACGACACCCGGGTCGGAGAGCACGGGCTCACCCTCTCCGGCGGCCAGCGCCAGCGGGTCGCGCTTGCCCGCGCCCTGCTCACCGACCCCAGGCTGCTGGTCCTCGACGACGCCACCTCCGCCGTGGACGCCCGGGTCGAGCACGAGATCCACGAGGTGCTCCGCGAGGTCATGCGGGACCGCACCACCCTGCTCATCGCGCACCGCCGCTCCACCCTGAACCTCGCGGACCGCATCGCCGTCCTCGACCGGGGCCGTCTCGCGGCCCTCGGCACCCACGAGGAACTCCAGGAGCACTCCGCGCTCTACCGGCGGCTGCTCACCGACCCCGAGGAACTGGGCGCCGTGTCGCCCGGCCACCCCCGGCCCGCCGCGCCCACCGAGGACACCTCGGTGAGGGACGAACTGGAGGCGGAGTTCGACGCCGAGCGCGGGGTCACCCCCCGGCTGTGGACCGGTGAACGGCAGCCCAGGGACCCGGCCCTCGCCGGCACCCCGGCCACGCCCGCGCTGCTCGCCCAGGTGGAGGCCCTGCCCCCGGCGGACGACACCCCCGAGGTGGACGAGGCGCAGGCGGTGCGGCCGGAGATCTCCTACGGACTGCGGCGCCTGCTGCGCGGCTTCGGCGCCCCCCTGCTGATCAGCCTCGCCCTGGTCGCCGTCGACGCGGGCGCCGGGCTGCTGCTGCCGGTGCTGATCCGGCACGGCATCGACCAGGGCGTCAGCCGGCTCGCGCTCGGCGCGGTCTGGGCCGCCTCGCTGCTGGCCCTGTTCGCCGTGCTCGCCCAGTGGGTCGCGCAGACCGGCGAGATCCGGATGACCGGCCGCACCGGCGAACGCATCCTGTACGCCCTGCGCCTGAAGATCTTCGCGCAGCTCCAGCGGCTCGGCCTGGACTACTACGAGCGCGAGCTGACCGGCCGCATCATGACCCGGATGACGACGGACGTGGACGCCCTGTCGACGTTCCTCCAGACGGGCCTGGTCACGGCCTTCGTCTCGGTGGTCACCTTCTTCGGCATCCTGGTCGCGCTGCTGGTCATCGACGTGCAGCTCGCCCTGGTGGTCTTCGTGACCCTGCCGCCGCTGATCGTCGCCACGTACTACTTCCGCCGGGCCAGCGTGAAGGCGTACGAGCTGGCCCGGGAGCGGGTCTCGGTGGTCAACGCCGACCTCCAGGAGTCGGTGGCCGGGCTGCGGATCGTGCAGGCCTTCCGGCGCGAGCGGGACGGTGCGGACCGCTTCACCGAGCGCAGCGACGGCTACCGCCGGGCCCGTATCCGCGGCCAGTGGCTCATCTCGGTCTATTTCCCGTTCGTGCAGCTCCTGGCGTCGGCCGCGGCGGCGGCCGTGCTGATCGTGGGCGCCCGGCGGATCGACGACGCGACGCTGACGACCGGCGCGCTGGTGGCGTACCTGCTCTACATCGACCTGTTCTTCGCGCCGGTCCAGCAGCTCTCCCAGGTCTTCGACGGCTACCAGCAGGCCTCCGTCTCGCTGGGCCGCATCCAGGAACTCCTGCGCGAACCGGCCTCCACCCGGGTCCCCGGGAAGCCGCTCGGCGTGCCGGAGCTGCGCGGGGACATCGCCTTCGAGAACGTGAGCTTCAGCTACGGCGACGAGGAGGAGGCCCTCAGCGGGGTCGACCTGCGCATACCGGCCGGGCAGACCGTGGCGTTCGTCGGGGAGACCGGCGCGGGCAAGTCGACCCTGGTCAAGCTGGTCGCCCGGTTCTACGACCCGACCGGCGGCCGGGTCACCGCCGACGGCCGGGACCTGCGCACCCTCGACCTGACCGCCTACCGGCACCGGCTGGGCGTCGTCCCGCAGGAGGCCTACCTCTTCCCGGGCACGCTGCGCGACGCCATCGCCTACGGCCGTCCCGAGGCAACCGACGCCGAGGTGGAGGCGGCGGCCCGGGCGGTCGGCGCGCACGAGATGATCGCCACCCTGGAGGGCGGCTACCTGCACGAGGTCGCCGAACGCGGACGCAACCTGTCCGCCGGGCAGCGGCAGCTCATCGCGCTGGCCCGCGCCGAGCTGGTCGACCCGGACGTGCTGCTCCTGGACGAGGCGACGGCCGCCCTCGACCTGGCCACCGAGGCCCAGGTCAACCAGGCCACCGACCGGCTCGCGGGCCGCCGCACCACCCTGGTCGTCGCCCACCGGCTGACCACCGCGGCCCGCGCCGACCGGGTCGTCGTGATGGACCGCGGGCGGGTCGCCGAGGACGGCACCCACGACGAGCTGCTCGCCCTCGACGGACGGTACGCCCGGCTGTGGCGGACCTTCACCGGAGCGTCCGGACCGGGGGAGACGGTCGGCGCGGTCCGGTAGCCCCCGGGGGACCGGGGGCAACCATGCGGCCGGGCCGCGCGTCCGTACAGGCGTACGCCGGGGAACGTCGTCGCGCGTACGGAGGGGCGGTCGTGGTGGGAGGGACCGGCATACGCGGGCTGCTGGTGTTCGGCACGGCGGTGCTGACGGCGGCCGGGCTGCTCACCGTCGCCGCGCCGGGGGAGGCGCGGGCACGGGGGGCGGTCTGCGCGGGGCGCACGGTCCGCACCCTGCCGTTCGGCACCGGAACGGTCGTGGTGCACCGGCGCGGCGGCTATGTGTGCGCCTTCACCGTCCCGAAGCGGCCCGGGGCGGCGCGGTGGATGACGGTCGGCGTGCAGGCGCGCGGCGGGCGCCCCGTGGTCGACGCGGGACGGTACGCACACCGGGCCGGGCCGGTGACCGTGCACGCGGGGCAGCGCTGCGTGCGGCTGAGGGGGAGCGTCGGCGCGGGATCGGTCGATTCCGGCTGGATCCTGTGCTGAACCGCCGCCGGTCTCCCTGGTGCGGGGGCACCCGGCTCCGATAGCTTCCGGCGCACATCCCTACACAGGAGGATGCATGCGCAAGGCGCTCAGATGGCTGCTGGCCCTGGCGATGCTCATGGGCACCGTCGGCACGGCGGGGGCGGCGACCGCCGCCGAGCCGGAGGCCACCGACATCAAGGACCGGCTCCTCGCCGTACCGGGCATGAGCCTGATCGAGGAGAAGCCCTACCCGGGCTACCGCTTCTTCGTACTGAACTACACCCAGCCCGTCGACCACCGGAACCCGTCCCGGGGCACCTTCCAGCAGCGGATCACCGTGCTGCACAAGGACACCGCCCGCCCGACGGTCTTCTACACCAGCGGCTACGACGTCTCCACCGCGCCCCGCCGCAGCGAGCCGGCGCAGATCGTGGACGGCAACCAGATCTCCCTGGAGTACCGCTTCTTCACCCCGTCCCGGCCCTCGCCGGCCGACTGGACCACGCTGGACATCCGGCAGGCCGCCGACGACCAGCACCGCGTGTTCGCCGCCCTGAAACCGCTCTACCCCCGCAACTGGATCGCCACCGGCGGCTCCAAGGGCGGCATGACCGCGACCTACTACGAGCGCTTCCACCCCGGGGACATGGACGGCGTCGTCGCCTACGTCGCCCCCAACGACGTGGTGAACAGGGAGGACTCGGCCTACGACCGCTTCCTCGCCCGGGTCGGCACCGTGGAGTGCCGCGACCGGCTGAACGCCGTGCAGCGCGAGGCGCTGGTGCGCAGGGCGCCGCTGGAGAAGAAGTACGCCGAGGTGGCCGCCGCGAAGGGGTACACCTTCGGGACCACCGGCAGCCTGGACCGCTCCTACGAGGCCGTCGTCCTGGACTACGTCTGGAGCTTCTGGCAGTACAGCACCCCGCAGGACTGCGCCGCCGTCCCGGCCGACGCCCGCACCGCCGGCGACGACGAGATCTGGGCGACCCTCGACGCGGTCTCCGGCTTCTCCGCCTACACCGACCAGAGCCTCGCCACCTACACGCCGTACTACTACCAGGCGGGCACCCAACTCGGGTCGCCGACGATCCGCTTCCCGCACATCGAGAAGAGGTACGTGCGCTACGGCTACCAGCCGCCGCGCACCTTCGTGCCCCGGTCGATCCCGATGCGGTTCCAGCCGTCGGCGATGCGGGACGTCGACACCTGGGTCCGGCACCACGCCCGGGGGATGCTGTTCGTGTACGGCGAGAACGACCCCTGGGGCGCCGAGCCGTTCCGCCTCGGCGCCGGGGCGCGCGACGCGTACGTCATGACCGCGCCCGGCATGAACCACGGCGCCCGGGTCGCGGGACTGACGCCGGACGAGCGGACGCTCGCCACCGCGCGGATCCTGGACTGGGCGGGTGTCGCCCCCGCCGCCGTCCGGGCCGACCCGTCGGCCGCGAGGCCGCTGGCGTCCTTCGACGCGAAGCTGGACCGGCCCGACCCGCGGCGCGGACCGGGGCCGCGCCTGTAGCGGCCCGCCGTGCCCGGCCGCCGCGGCCTTGCCGCGCCGGCCGGGCACGGCCCGCGACGGCCGGCGCGGGAAGGCCGCGACGGCCGTCCGGTCCTCCGCGTCCGGCCGGTCCGGGCGCCGCTCCCGGCCGCCCGGCTCCGCGTCCGGTCCGCGCCGCGGCCGCCGGAGGCTATCCCCGGTAGGACAGGCCGTGTCCGACGGGGAGGAGCACCGCCGACGGATCGTCCGCCCGCACCACCGGCACGGGCAGCCGCCCGCGCGGCCGGACCCGCCCGGCGATCACCCGGGCCGCCGCCCGGACCTCGACGTCCGTCCAGGAGTAGGCGGCCAGCACGGCCGGAACGCCCGGCAGATGGGCCACGTCGTAGGGGTTGCGGACGGCGACCGCGATCACCGGCCGCCCGGTGGCGAGAAGCCGCTCGACCAGGGTCCGCTGGGCGCTGCCCGCGGTGACGTTGTAGGTGGTGACGACCACCGCGTCCGCGTCGCCCGCCGCCGCGGCCGCCCGCTCGACGAGGGCGGTGGTGGGGGCGGTGCCGGTGGACAAAGCGGTGGTGGTGAACCCGAGGTCCGCCAGCGCCCCGGCGAGGACGGCGGTGGGCGGGCCGGTGGTGCCCGACGGGGAGGCCGGATCGGCGCCGACGACGAGCAGCCGCCGGTGCTCGCGGCGGGACAGCGGCAGCAGGCCCCGCTCGTTGACGAGCAGCGTGGTGGTCCGCTCCGCGATCCGGTCGGCCGCCGCCAGGTGCGCGCGGGTGCCCACGACACGGTCCACCTCGCGGTCGCTGGTGTACGGGTCGTCGAAGAGGCCGAGCCCGGCCTTGAGCCGCAGGATGCGCAGGATCGATTCGTCGAGCCGTTCCTCCGTCAGTTCGCCGTCGTGCACCGCCTGGAGCACCGCGTTCCAGGCGAGGTCCAGGTCCGGCGGGTTGAGGAGCTGGTCGACGCCCGCCTTCAGGGCCAGCACGGGCACCCGCCGGTCGCCGTACTTGGTCCGTACGCCCTCCATGCCGAGGGAGTCGGTGACGACGACACCGTCGTAGCCCAGTTCCCCGCGCAGGATGCCGGTGAGGATGGGGTGGGAGAGGGTGGCCGGGTCGCCGGAGCCGTCGAGCGCCGGGACCATCAGATGGGCCGTCATGACGGAGCCGATGCCGGCCGCGACGGCCGCGCGGAACGGCGGCGCGTCCAGCCGCTCCCACTCCTCGCGGCTGTGGGTGATGACGGGGAAGCCGGTGTGGCTGTCGGTGGCGGTGTCCCCGTGCCCGGGGAAGTGCTTGGCGCAGGCGGCGACGCCGGAGCCCTGGTAGCCCCTCACCTCGGCGGCCACCAGGCCGGAGACGGCCTCCGGGTCGGAGCCGAGGGAGCGGACGCCGATGACGGGGTTGGCCGGGTTGACGTTCACGTCGGCGACCGGGGCGTAGTCCTGGCGGATGCCCAGCGCGCGCAGCTCGGCACCGGCGAGCCGGCCGAGGGTACGGGCGTCGGACCGCGAGCCCCCGGCGCCGACGGCCATGGCGCCGGGGAAGAGCGTGGCGGGCCGTCCCACGCGGGCCACGATCCCGTGTTCCTGGTCGGTGGAGATCAGCACCGGCAGACCGCGCGGCAGGCCGAGCGAGGCCCGCTGGATCCCGTTGGACAGGTCGGCGGTCTGGTGCGGGTCGCGGGTGTTGTGCGCCCAGGCGAAGTAGATGATGCCGCCGACCCGGTACCTGGCGATCAGTTCGGCGGCGGTGCGGACGCCGGTCTCCCTGAGGTTGGCGTCGATGTCGGCCTGGTCGGGGGCGGTGGCGGAGTGGCCGTAGACCCGCGTCACGAAGAGCTGGCCGACCTTCTCCTCCGGCGTCATGCGGGAGACGAGCGCGCGCAGCGCCCGGTCGTCGGGGCGCCGGGGCCCGGCGTGGGCGGTGCCGCCGGCGGCGAGGACCGCGGCGGCGCCCGCGGTGGCGGCGAGGACGGTGCGTCTGGAGGGCGGGGCGGTGCTTCCCGGGCCGGCCGTGCTGCTGTGGTGCACGTGCGCTCCTTCCGGAGTGATCCGTGGGGGAATCGCTGGAGCTGCTGAAGGAAACTGCCGAGGTGTCACCAATATCCGGGAAGTTTTCGCCAGTCAAGGGACCGCACGGCGCGCGGCGCGGGCCTCCGGACGGCCCGGCGCGCCCGCTCAGCCGGCGGGGCGGCCGGCCGCGCGGGGCCAGTGGGCGCGCAGGGTGCGGACGGTCTCCGCGATGGCCGGACGGCGGGCGGCGCCCTCGCGCCAGAGGGCGTACAGGTGCCGCTGGGGCATCGGGTCGAGCGGCACCTCCACCACCCCGGCGGGCAGCGGGCCCCGGCCCAGCCGGGGGATGAGGGCGATCCCCAGCCCGGCGGCGACCAGCGCGACCAGGGTCGGGTTCTCGTCCGCCCGGTGGACGATGTCCGGCTCGCACCCGGCCTCCCGCAGGGTCCGCACCAGCCAGTCGTGGCACACCCGGCCGGGCGGCTGGCAGATCCACCGCTCCCCGGCCAGTTCCTCCCGCCGCACCGGGCCCCGTCCCGCGAAGCGGTGCCCCTCGGGGACCAGGAGGTCGCAGAGGTCGTCGCCGATCCACGCCTGTTCCACCCCGGCCGGGGCGGGCAGCGGGGCGATGTCCCAGCCGTGCGCCACGACCAGGTCGACGGCGCCCTTCGCCACCAGGTCCACCGAGAGGTGGGGGTCGACCTCGGTGAGCCGGGTGTCCAGCGCCGGATGACGGGCCGCCAGCTCGGCCAGCACCCCCGGCATCAGCCCGCGCGCCGCCGACGGGAACGCGGCGACGGCCAGCCGCCCCTCCGGCACCCCGCGGCCCGCCTCCAACTCGGTCTCGGCGCGCTCCACGATGGCCAGCAGTTCGCGCGCCGTGCGGGCCAGCCGCCACGCCTCGTCGGTGAGCCGGACCCCGCGGCCCTCCCGCTCCAGCAGGACGGTCCGGGTCTCCCGCTCCAGCTTGGCGATCTGCTGGGAGACGGCGGACGGGGTGAAGCCCAGCGCGGCGGCCGCGGCGCCGACGCTGCCGTGCACGGACACCGCGTGCAGGGCGCGCAGCCGTTGCAGATCGAGCATGCCGTTCCTCCTCGCCACCGGTTAGCGCCGCTTCATCCAACCATGCAGCAATCTTCGCTGGTGCTTCACGGTCGGGGCGGTGATCCTCGACGTATGCGACCCTCCCACCTGCTCCTCGGCGTGCTCGTCGCCGTCCTCTGGGGCGTGAACTTCACCGTCATCGAGATCGGCCTCGACCACTTCCCCCCGCTGCTCTTCTCCGCGCTGCGCTTCCTGGTGGCGGCCGTCCCCGCGGTGTTCCTGGTGGGCCGCCCGAGGGTGGCGTGGAAGTGGATCGCGGGGGTGGGGCTGGCGCTGGGGGTGGCCAAGTTCGGCCTGCTGTTCGTCGGCATGGACATGGGTATGCCGGCCGGGCTGTCCTCGCTGGTGCTCCAGGTGCAGGCCGTGTTCACGGCGGTGTTCGCCGCCGGGTTCCTGGGCGAGCGGCCCTCCCCGGTGCGGGCGGCGGGCATGGTGGTCGCACTGGCCGGGATCGGGGTGGCGGCGGTCGACGAGGGCGCCTCGGGTCCCCTGGGCGGCTTCCTGATGGTGGTCGCGGCGGCGGCCGCCTGGGGGGTGTCCAACGTCCTCACCCGCCGGGCCGCGCCACCCGACGCGCTGAACTTCATGGTGTGGGTCTCCACCGTCCCCGTGCTGCCGCTGCTGGTCCTCTCGCTGCTGGCCGAGGGCCCCGCCGAGGACCTCGCGGCCCTGCGCGCCCTGGATCCGGCGGGTGTCGGCGCGCTGCTCTACGTGGCCTGGGGCGCCACCGTCCTCGGCTTCGGCGCCTGGGGCTGGCTGCTGCGCCGTCACCCCGCCTCCACGGTCGCGCCGTTCTCGCTGCTCGTCCCCGTCTTCGGCATGCTCTCGGCGGCCGTGTTCCTCGACGAGGCGGTGACGCCGCTGCGGTGGTGCGCCGCGGCCCTGCTGGTGGGCGGCGTGGCGCTGACGTCGGTGGTCCCCGGGCGGCGCGGCGGACGCGCGGCGGCGCCATCCGGCGCGGCCCCGCGGTCCGGACCGGCCCCGCAGCCCGCCGTGGCCCCGCAGCCCGCGGCGGCGCCGTCCGCTGCGGCCCCGCGGCCCGGACCGGCCGGGTCGCCCGCGCCCCCGTCCGCACACTCGTCGGACATGACCGATATAGGTGAATCACGCATATAACAACCTACTAGTGTGCATAAAACGTTCACTCTTTTGCCGCGCATCCGTATGAGGCGGCCCGGCGTTAGGGGGAGCATGACCACACACACAGGGGGAGAGCGGCAGGGCGAGCCAGCCCGCGCGCGGGCCACCGACAGGGAACGGTCCGTCTCCTCGCAAGCCGAGTGACGAGCTCGTGCACAGCGAAGAACCGGACTACGGCCCCGGCTTCCACGCCTCCCACCCCGAGCCGTATCCGGGCCCGTACACCCGCCCCCAGCCCGACCCCTACTCCAGCCCCTACGCCCGCCCGTACGCCCCCGACACCGGTCCCGGCCGCCATCGCGCCCCCGCCGGCGACTTCGGTCCGCCACTGGACCCGGGCCTGTCCTGGGACCCGGCGGAGGAACTGGCGTTCATGCTCCAGGACGCCATGGGGGAGCGGGCCCCGAAGGCCGCCCCCCACCCGGAGCCCCCGCCCGCCCCGGCGCCCCCGCCGCCGCGTCGCGGCACCCCGCTGGAGAACCTCCAGGAGATCACCGCCAGCCTGCCCCGCCTGCGCGCCGGAACCGCCCGCGGCGCCGCCCGGAGCAGCGGACACCGCAAGGTCCGGGAGCGCCGCCGCCCCCGGGGGCGGGACGCGGCCAGCTATCTCATCGCCGCCGCCATCGCCGTCATCACCTCGGCGGTGAGCCTCTTCGGGGGACTCGTCGCCTACGGCCCCCTCCGCTTCATCGCCCTGACCCGGCTCCAGACCGACGCCGTCTCCTGGTGGCCGCTGCTGGTCTACGGGCCCTGGCTGGCGGCCTCGCTCTCCGTGCTGCGGGCGGCGCTGCACCACCGGCGGGCCGTGCACTCGTGGTGCGCGGTGCTGGCCTTCTCGCTGATCGCGATGTTCCTGTGCGTGGCCGCCCAGACGCCCACCACCGTCATGGACGTCACCGCCGCCGCCCTGCCCGGCCTCGCCTCCCTGACCTGCTTCCAGCAACTGGTCCGGCAGATCACGCTGACCCGCCCGCCCCGCCGCCCCAAGCGCCGCCACCGGGTCCGCGCGGCGCGCCCGCAGCCCCCCGGCCCGGCACCGAGGACGACCGGCGGCACCCGGATCGGCCGGCCGGGTGCCGGCGGGTCCGCGGGGTCCGGCGGGTCCGGCGGCGGGCCGGACCGGCGGAACCCGGGGGCGGCCTCCCTCACCTACGCGATCAGCGACACCCGCCCGCTGCGCACCCCCCGCCCGACCGGCCCGTTCCCGCAGCCCCGAGGCTCCGGCTCCCTCAGGCCGACTCGGTGAGCAGCCGGGCCAGATGACGGCGGCCCCCGTCCAGCAGACCGGACAGCGGGGCCGCCGACCCGTACCACCGCTTCTCGTACTCCCAGCACAGCCAGCCGTCCCACTCCTGACGGGACAGCACCTCCACGCACTCGGCCAGCGGCAGCACCCCCGCCCCGAGCGGCAGCGGGGCCGTGTCCTCGGCGGAGGCGATGTCCTTGACCCGCACGTAGCCGAGGTACGGGGAGAGGGCCGCGAAGGACTCGACCGGCTGCTCACCGCCCAGCCAGGTGTGCATCACGTCCCACAGCGCGCCGACCTGCCGGTGCCCGACCAGCCCCAGGACGCGCATCGCGTCGGCGCCGGTGGGGTGCGAGTCATGGGTCTCCAGCAGGATGCGCACCCCCGCGTCGGTGGCGTGCCCGGCGGCGGTGCCCAGCCGCCGGGCGGCCGTCGCGTCCGCCTCCCCGGGCGGCAGACCGGCCCCGCCGGGCAGCACCCGGACGTACGGGGCGCCCAGGTCGTGGGCCAGGTCGACCAGGGCGCGGACCTCGTCGATCACGGCACCGTCGGCGCCCGGCGCGGCGACCCGCGCGTACCCCGTCAGACCGGGCACCTCCAGGCCCGCCGCACCGAACGCGGCCACCACGCCGGCCCGTTCGCCGGGGGTGAGGCCGGGGTGGACCGGCTCCTCGGGGTGGGCGCGCAGTTCGACGCCGTGGTACCCGTGGGCCGTCGCGAGCGACAGCACATCGGTGAGCGGCAGTCCGGGCAGTCCGAGGGTGGAGAACGCCAGCTTCATGCCGGGGGACCCTACCCGCCGTACGCCCGCTCACTCCGTACGCCACTCAGGGCGCCCCGGTGAGCCGCCACCGGACGGGGCGGCTCACCGGGGCGCGCCGCCCCGTCCGGCCCCAGTTCGGCCGCCGTCGGGTAGGACGCCTGCGCGCCCGCGCGGGTGACGGCGACCGCCCCGACCCGGGCCGCGTGGGCCGCCGCGACGGGGAGCGGGTCGCCGGCGCCGAGCCGCCAGGCCAGCGCCGCCGTGAACGCGTCGCCCGCGCCGGTGGTGTCCACCGCGTCCACCCGCACGGCGGGGATCCGGTGCACCTCCCCGGCCGCCGACGCCGTCAGCGCGCCCTCGGCCCCGAGCGTGACGACCACCGAGCGCGGCCCCGTGGCCAGCAGGCCCCGGGCCCACTCCTGCGGCCCGCCGCCCGCCCGGCCCGCGCCGAGGAGGACCCGCGCCTCGTGCTCGTTGACGACCAGTGGGTCGCAGGCCGCCAGGACCTCCGGCGGCAGCGGCCGGGGCGGCGACGGGTTCAGCACGAAGCGGCCGCCCGGCGCCAGCCCCCGGACCACCTCCGCGACGGTCTCCGGCGGGATCTCCAGCTGCGCCGACACCACCCGGGAGGCCCGCAGGAGGCCCCCGGCGGCCCGGACGTCCTCGGGGGCCAGCCGCCCGTTGGCGCCCGGCGACACCACGATGCTGTTGTCCCCGGACGGATCGACGGTGATCAGCGCGACACCGGTCGGCGCCCCGCCCGTCAGCACCCCGGACGTGTCCACCCCGGCCGCCCGCAGGGAGCCGAGCAGCAGCCGCCCGTGGCCGTCGTCGCCCACCCGGGCCAGCAGCGCGGTGCGCGCGCCGAGCCGGGCGGCGGCCACGGCCTGGTTGGCGCCCTTGCCGCCCGGGTGGACCGCCAGGTCGGAGCCGAGCACCGTCTCCCCGGCGCCCGGCCGCCGTTCGACGCCGATCACCAGATCGGCGTTGGCCGACCCCACGACCAGCAGGTCGTAGTCGTACATGAGCCCCTCCTCGTCCCCGCGGTCCCCGCGCGGTCCGGCCGCGCGCCTCCCGCCCACCGCGATCCTGCCCCGTCCGGGCCCGCCGATCCGGGGGAACGCGCGGCCCGGGGGACCTCCGGTCCCCCGGGACCCTCTCGTGACGCGTGAACACTTCGGCCCGAAGTGTTCACGCATTTTCCGACCGCCCTCCCCGCCGACGTCCGGGCCCCGCCGCCTCCGGGCGGGGAAAGCACCGGTCCCCGCCCGTGATGTCACCGGCCACCGGTACCGTCGGGCCATGTCCAACCAGCCCGCAGCGGCCCCGGGCGAGCGCCGGCTCGCCGTCCTCGAAGGCGTCCTGGAGCGCGTCACCTACGCCAACGAGGAGAACGGCTACACCGTCGCCCGGGTGGACACCGGCCGGGGCGCGGGCGACCTGCTCACGGTCGTCGGGGCGCTGCTCGGGGCTCAGGTGGGGGAGTCCCTGCGGATGGAGGGCCGCTGGGGCTCGCACCCGCAATACGGCAAGCAGTTCCACGTGGAGAACTACACGACCGTCCTGCCGGCCACCGTCCAGGGCATCCGCCGCTACCTCGGCTCCGGTCTGGTCAAGGGCATCGGGCCGGTCTTCGCGGACCGCATCACCCAGCACTTCGGGGTGGACACGCTCACCGTGATCGAGGAGGAGCCCAAGCGGCTCATCGAGGTCCCCGGGCTCGGCCCCAAGCGGACGAGGCGGATCGCGGAGGCGTGGGAGGAGCAGAAGGCGATCAAGGAGGTGATGCTGTTCCTCCAGACCGTCGAGGTGTCGACGTCGATCGCGGTGCGGATCTACAAGAAGTACGGGGACGCCTCCATCTCCGTGGTCCGGGACCAGCCCTACCGCCTCGCCGCCGACGTCTGGGGCATCGGCTTCCTCACCGCCGACCGGATCGCCCGGTCCGTCGGCATCCCGCACGACAGCCCGGACCGGGTGCGGGCCGGGCTCCAGTACGCGCTCTCGCAGGCCACCGACCAGGGCCACTGCTACCTCCCCGAGGAACGGCTGATCTCGGACGCGGTGAAGCTGCTCCAGGTGGACACCGGCCTGGTCATCGAGTGCCTGGCCGACCTGGCCGCCGCCCCGGAGGGGGAGGATCCCGGGGCGGTGCGGGAGCGGGTGCCCGGCCCGGACGGCGGGGACCCGGTCACCGCCGTCTACCTCGTCCCCTTCCACCGCGCCGAACTCTCCCTGTCCGCCCAGCTCACCCGGCTGCTGCGGACCGAGGAGGACCGGCTGCCCGCCTTCCGCGACGTGGACTGGGACAAGGCGCTCGCCTGGCTGAAGGTCCGTACCGGCACCGATCTCGCCCCCGAGCAGGAGGCCGCCGTACGGCTGGCGCTGACCCGGAAGGTCGCCGTCCTCACCGGCGGTCCCGGCTGCGGCAAGTCCTTCACGGTGCGCTCGATCGTGGAGCTGGCCCGCGCCAGGAGGGCCAAGGTCGTGCTCGCCGCACCGACCGGCCGTGCCGCCAAGCGGCTCGCGGAGCTGACCGGGGCCGAGGCGTCCACCGTGCACCGGCTGCTGGAGCTGAAGCCGGGCGGTGACGCCGCCTACGACCGGGACCGGCCGCTCGACGCCGACCTCGTGGTCGTCGACGAGGCGTCCATGCTCGACCTGCTGCTCGCCAACAAGCTGGTCAAAGCGGTGCCCCCGGGCGCCCATCTCCTCTTCGTCGGGGACGTCGACCAACTCCCCAGCGTCGGGGCGGGCGAGGTGCTCCGGGACCTGCTGGCCGAGGGCGGCCCCGTCCCGGCGGTCCGGCTCACCCGGGTGTTCCGCCAGGCCCAGCAGTCCGGGGTGGTGACCAACGCCCACCGGATCAACGCGGGACAGCATCCGCTCACCGACGGCATGAAGGACTTCTTCCTCTTCGTCGAGGACGACACGGAGGAGGCCGGGCGGCTCACCGTGGACGTGGTGGCCCGTCGCATTCCGGCCAGGTTCGGGCTCGACCCCCGGCGCGACATCCAGGTGCTCGCGCCCATGCACCGGGGCCCGGCCGGGGCCGGCACGCTGAACGGCCTGCTCCAGCAGGCGGTCACCCCGGGCCGCCCCGACCTGCCCGAGAAGCGGTTCGGCGGGCGGGTGTTCCGGGTCGGCGACAAGGTGACCCAGATCCGCAACAACTACGACAAGGGTGAGAACGGCGTCTTCAACGGCACCGTCGGCGTCGTCACCTCCCTCGACCCGGTCGAGCAGCGCCTCACCGTCCGCACCGACGAGGACGAGGAGGTGCCGTACGACTTCGACGAACTGGACGAACTGGCCCACGCCTACGCGGTCACCATCCACCGCTCCCAGGGCAGCGAGTACCCGGCGGTGGTCATCCCCGTGACCACCGGCGCCTGGATGATGCTCCAGCGGAACCTGCTGTACACGGCGGTCACCCGGGCCAAGCGGCTGGTGGTCCTGGTCGGCTCGCGGCGCGCCCTCGGACAGGCGGTGCGCACGGTCTCCGCGGGCCGCCGCTGCACGGCGCTGGACTTCCGGCTCCGCGGCCACTGAACCGGTCCGCGACCGGCCGCCGCACCGCCCTCCGCGACCTCCGTCGCATCGTTCGGGGGGAAATGATCGATCAAATGAGTCGTAAAGGTCACAGTGCCCTTCCAGAAGCAGGAAGGAACGGGCAGGATGGGCAAGTTGGCGGCACTCAGTGCCGCCAATAGGCCCTATGGTCGACCCCGAGTGCACTCTCCTGAGCCAAGTGGGGGATGGTAGAGACAGTCAGGGCACCTCGAAGATGAGGCACTACGTCGGTGAGGGAAGACGTGAGCGACAACTCTGTAGTACTGCGGTACGGCGACGACGAGTACACCTACCCGGTGATCGACAGCACCGTCGGCGACAAGGGCTTCGACATCGGGAAGCTCCGCGCCCAGACCGGTCTGGTGACGCTGGACAGCGGATACGGGAACACCGCCGCCTACAAATCCGCGATTACGTACCTGGACGGCGAGGGCGGCATCCTCCGCTACCGCGGCTACCCGATCGAGCAGCTCGCCGAGCGCTCCTCCTTCGTGGAGGTCGCCTACCTGCTGATCAACGGTGAGCTGCCGACCGTCGACGAGCTCGCCGCGTTCAAGGGCGAGATCACGCAGCACACCCTGCTGCACGAGGACGTCAAGAACTTCTACACGGGCTTCCCGCGCGACGCCCACCCGATGGCGATGCTGTCGTCGGTCGTCTCCGCCCTGTCCACGTTCTACCAGGACAGCCACAACCCGTTCGACGAGCGCCAGCGCAACCTCTCCACCATCCGGCTGCTCGCCAAGCTTCCGACGATCGCGGCCTACGCCTACAAGAAGTCGATCGGCCACCCGTTCGTCTACCCGCGCAACGACCTCGGCTACGTCGAGAACTTCCTGCGCATGACGTTCTCGGTGCCGGCGCAGGAGTACGAGCCCGACCCGATCGTCGTCGCGGCGCTGGACAAGCTGCTCATCCTGCACGCGGACCACGAGCAGAACTGCTCGACCTCCACGGTCCGTCTGGTGGGCTCCTCCCAGGCGAACATGTTCGCCTCGATCTCCGCCGGCATCAACGCGCTGTGGGGCCCGCTGCACGGCGGCGCCAACCAGTCGGTGCTGGAGATGCTGGAGGGCATCCGCGACGCGGGCGGCGACGTCGACTCCTTCATCCGCAAGGTGAAGAACAAGGAGGACGGCGTCCGGCTGATGGGCTTCGGCCACCGGGTCTACAAGAACTTCGACCCGCGCGCCAAGATCATCAAGGCCGCCGCCCACGATGTGCTCTCCGCCCTCGGCAAGTCCGACGAGCTGCTGGACATCGCCCTGAAGCTGGAGGAGCACGCGCTCTCCGACGACTACTTCGTCTCGCGCAGCCTCTACCCGAACGTCGACTTCTACACGGGCCTGATCTACCGGGCCATGGGCTTCCCGACCGAGATGTTCACGGTCCTGTTCGCCCTCGGCCGGCTGCCGGGCTGGATCGCCCAGTGGCACGAGATGATCAAGGAGCCGGGCTCCCGCATCGGCCGCCCGCGCCAGATCTACACGGGGGTCGTCGAGCGCGACTTCCTCCCCGTCGAGGAGCGCTGAGCCCCGCCGCTCACCTCACCGGCGAACCGGGGTCCCGTACCGCACCGCGCGGTACGGGACCTTTCGTCGTGTACGGGGCAGGGGGCGGGCGCGATGGCCGGAACGGAGCGGTGGGCGGTGGGCGCGGGACGCGCGGCGGCGGCACGTCGCGGGACGGTCGCGCGTCCGCGGGGCGGCGGAGGCGCGACGGTGGGCGCGGGCGTACCGGACGCGGACAGCAGAAGGCGCCCCGGCGCCGGTCCCCCCACGGGCCGACGACCAGGGCGCCTTCCCATGTCCCGGTGCGGATTCCCCCCACGGGATCCGGCCGGGCGTCTGTGAGGACAGCGCCTGAATCGCTGTGTCGAGTACGGCGGGCGAACCCGCCGTACTCTTGTGTGCTGCGCGCGTACGGCGATGGTGCGGTCTGCCGGGACAGCGCACCCGGGAGGGCCGCTCAAAGCTTCCCGGTGTACGTGTCCCGGCAACGCAACTCTGGAAGACGTCCCCCAAGACATCTCCAGATGCCGGTTCGCGCCCCCCAAGACGCTCCCCGACATCGCCAACTTAGACCTTCGAACCCCTTCGATGGTTACGTTCGCATCACTGTGATCTGCGTCTCTTGCATATGTCCGTTAAATTCGCAAGACCCCAATACGTCGATCGGGGCCCAGCGTAAGGAAGATGCGCGAGCCTTGTGAAGAGCTTATGTGAGGTCGGTTCCGGACTCCAGGGGTCCCAGGCCACGGATCGGCCTCGGTCTCAGCGGAACGCGCGGAGCCGCAGGCTGTTGGTGACCACGAAGACGGACGAGAACGCCATGGCCGCCCCGGCGATCATCGGGTTCAGCAGCCCCGCCGCGGCCAGCGGCAGCGCGGCCACGTTGTAGCCGAAGGCCCAGACGAGGTTGCCCTTGATCGTGGCGAGGGTCCGCCGGGAGAGCCGGATCGCGTCGGCGGCCACCCGCAGATCGCCCCGGACCAGGGTCAGGTCGCTCGCCTCGATCGCGGCGTCCGTCCCGGTGCCCATGGCCAGGCCCAGGTCGGCGGTGGCGAGCGCGGCGGCGTCGTTGACCCCGTCACCGACCATGGCGACGGTGCGCCCCTCGGCCCGCAGTCGCCGCACGACCTCGACCTTCTCCTCGGGCAGCACCTCCGCGATCACCTCGTCGATGCCGACCTCGGCCGCCACCGCCTCGGCGACGCGCCGGTTGTCACCGGTCAGCAGCACCGGGGTGAGGCCCAGGCGGCGCAGTTCGGCCACCGCCTCGGCGCTGGTCTCCTTGACGGCGTCCGCGACGGCCACGACACCGCGTGCCACCCCGTCCCAGCCGACCACGACGGCCGTACGGCCGTCCCGCTCGGCCCGGTCCGCCGCGCGGGCCACCTCGGGCGGCACCGCCTCGTGCAGCCGTCCCACGGTCACCTCGTGACCCTCCACGCGCCCGCGCACGCCCCGGCCGGGCACGTTGGCGAAGTCCTCGACGGCGGGCAGCGCGCCGACCCGCTCCTCGGCGCCGGCGGCGACCGCGCGGGCCACCGGGTGCTCGGAGGCGTGCTCGACGGCGCCCGCGAACCGCAGCACCTCGCGCTCGTCGGTGCCGTCGGCGGCGTACACCTCGTGCAGGGTCATCCGGCCGGTGGTGACGGTGCCGGTCTTGTCCAGGACGACGGTGTCGGCCCGGCGGGTGGACTCCAGCACCTCGGGGCCCTTGATGAGGATGCCGAGCTGGGCGCCGCGCCCCGTGCCGACCAGCAGCGCCGTGGGCGTCGCGAGGCCCAGGGCGCAGGGGCAGGCGATGATCAGGACGGCGACGGCCGCGGTGAACGCGGCGGCGGTGTCGCCCGTGACGCCCAGCCAGGTGCCGAAGGTGCCGGCGGCGATGAGCAGCACGACGGGCACGAAGATCCCGGAGATCCGGTCGGCGAGCCGCTGCACCTCGGCCTTGCCGCTCTGCGCGTCCTCGACCAGCTTCGCCATCCGGGCGAGCTGGGTGTCGGAGCCGACCCGGGTCGCCTCGACGACCAGCCGGCCCCCGGCGTTGACGGTGGCGCCGGTGACGGTGTCCCCGACGGCCACGTCCACCGGCACCGATTCGCCGGTCAGCAGCGCGGAGTCCACGGCCGAGCGGCCCTCGACGACGGTGCCGTCGGTGGCGATCTTCTCACCGGGCCGGACGACGAAGCGGTCGCCGACGGCCAGCGCGGAGACGGGGACGCGCACTTCCCGCCCGTCCCGCAGGACGGCCACGTCCTTGGCGCCCAGTTCCATCAGCGCCCGCAGCGCGGCACCGGCGCGGCGCTTGGAGCGGGCCTCCATCCAGCGGCCGAGCAGCAGGAAGGCGGTGACACCGGCGGCGGCCTCCAGGTAGATCAGGGAGGAGCCGTCGGTACGGGAGACGGTGAGGTCGAAGCCGTGGCGCATGCCGGGCATCCCGGCGTCCCCGAAGAACAGCGCCCACAGCGACCAGCCGAACGCCGCCAGGGTGCCCAGCGAGATCAGCGTGTCCATGGTGGCCGCGCCGTGCCGGGCGTTGGCCCAGGCGGCACGGTGGAAGGGCAGTCCGCCCCAGACGACCACGGGCGCGGTCAGGGTCAGCGAGAGCCACTGCCAGTTGTCGAACTGGAGCGGCGGGACCATCGCCAGCAGGATGACGGGCAGGGCCAGCAGCCCGGAGACGGTCAGCCGCTGACGCAGGCCGGCCAGCTCGCGGTCGGCCTCCCCGGCCCCGGACCCGGCACCGGGCCCGGACGCCTCCCCGTCGGTGTCCCCGGCGGAGGGGGCGGGCGGGGGAGCGGGCGCGGGCGGCGGTTCGGCCGAGTACCCGGTGCGGACGACGGTGGCGATCAGGTCGTCGACGCCGGTCGACGCCGGGTAGGAGACGCGGGCCTTCTCCGTCGCGTAGTTCACGGTGGCGGTGACGCCGTCCATGCGGTTGAGCTTCTTCTCCACCCGGGCCGCGCAGGAGGCGCAGGTCATGCCCCCGATGCGCAGCTCGACCTCGGCGCGCTCCGGCCCGTCGGCCGGGTCGGTGCCGGGGGTGGCGGGGCCGGCCGGTTTACCTGTGGTGGTCGTCATGCTCACTGCTCCAGACGGCCGACCGGACCGGGGGCGGTGTCCGCGGCCCGGTCGGCGGGGAATGCCGGGTGCGCCGAGGGGCCGGTGCGCCCGGGACGTGCAAGGGGTGCGGGAGGTGCGGTGCCCGCCGCTCAGGCCCGGCCGACCAGCTCGAAGCCGGCCTCGTCCACGGCGGCGCGCACGGACTCGTCGTCGAGCGCGGTCCGCGAGACGACGGTGACCTCGCCCGCGGCGGCGACGGCCTTCACCGAGTCGACGCCGGTGATCTGCGAGATCTCACCGGACACCGCGCCCTCGCAGTGGCCGCAGCTCATGCCGCTCACCTTGTAGACGGTGGTGATGGAGCCCGGGGTGTCGGTCTGGGCGGTCATGTCGTCGCTCCTCGTCGGTGGCGTGCGGGACGGGTACCCCTGGGGCAGGAGGGTCCTGCGGGGGCCCGCACATCTCCACTGTACCCCTAGGGGGTATGGATGCGTGCCCGCCGTACCCCCCGGATTCACGGGTCCCCCGCGAGCCGCCGATGAGGCCCGGACCCCCGGACCCGCGGGACTCCCGCCCCGGCCCGGCCCCGCCTCCCTCGGGCCCGGCCCCGCCCGGCCCCGGCCTGCCCCGTTCGACCCCGGCCCGCCCGGCCCCGGCTCCGCCCGCCCCGCCCTCAGTCGGTCCGCCGCCCCCGGTTGCCCGGCCGCGCCGCCACCCAGGCCCGCACGGTGTCGGCGTACCAGTACGGCTTGCCGGCCTCCACGTGGTCGGGCGCGGGCAGCAGCCCGTGCTTGCGGTACGAGCGCACGGTGTCCGGCTGCACCCGGATGTGGGCCGCGATGTCCTTGTAGCTCCAGAGCCGTCGGTCGGTCACGGGACGCACCTCCCCGCGCGCGCCGCGGCGGCGACCGGGACGGCCGCCGGTGGGAGCCGGGCGCTGCGCTGGCGGTCACCAAGCCTGTGCCGGGCGGGCCGCCGCGCACCGCGGACGGCGCGGACGGTTCCCGGGTGTGACACGGAAACCGCGCGCACGTGACATGTGTGACGCAAAGGGGTTCTTTGTGACACGAGTACCGCAAAGCCGGACGCTCCCTTCCGGGCGCGGCGGGTTGACCCGGCGCCCCCGGGCACCCGACCGGGCGGTACTCGCACCGCCCCGGCACCGCCCCGGCGCCGCGCCGGACGCGCCGGCACCGGTCGTCGCCCCGACCGGCGGCACCCTCCGGCACATGTCCCGGACATGTCCGGCGGATGGCGGCATCATGTCGTCCGAATGTCCGGACAAAACGTTGACAGAGGAGGTGAGCGCCGCTAGAAACCGGGGAAGACCCAAGGACGGGTACGAAGGGGAACGCGATGGCGCACGACCTGAACGCCGCGGTGCCGCCGCGCGCCGCGGGCGCGCCACTCGCCCCGCCCCCTCCGCCACCCGTCGTCCCGGGCCGTCCCGACGGGACCCGGCGGCGCCGCCGGTCCGCCGGTGCGCCGAGGCCCGGACCCGGAACGCCTCCGGTGCGGGAGGCCGCTTCGCCCTGGCAGGAGCGAAGTGCGAGCGCCGACTCCCCGCCCGCCCCGGCCCCGCGCCGGAGGTCTCGGGTCCGACCCGACCGGATACGCACGGCCGGCACCCCCGCACCTGTCTACGCGGCGGCCCGAACCGCGGACACCGTGTCGGGCCCGCGCCGGGGCCGACGGCTGCCGGGATGGACCCCCGGCCCCCGCCGCGGCCCGGCGCCCGCCGGCCCCGGCGGGTGAGCCGTGCGAACGGCACGTCCCGTCCCGTCGCCGCCCTCTGCGAAGGAGTTCTCGGTCATGACGAAGATCGTCAACCACTGGATCGGCGGCAGGACCGTCGAAGGCGCCTCGGGCAGATTCGGACCGGTGACCGATCCGGCGACCGGTGAGGTCACCACCGAGGTCGCGTTGGCCTCGGTGGACGAGGTGGACGCGGCGGTCGCCGCCGCGAAGGCGGCCTTCCCGGCCTGGGGCGGCTCCTCGCTGGCCCGCCGGACCGCCGTCCTCTTCAGGTTCCGCGCGCTGCTGGACGCCCACCGCGACGAGATCGCCGCCCTGATCACCGCCGAGCACGGCAAGGTGCACTCCGACGCGCTCGGCGAGGTGGCGCGCGGCCTGGAGGTCGTCGACCTGGCCTGCGGCATCGGCGTCCAGCTCAAGGGCGAGGTGTCCACCGAGGTGGCCGGCCGCGTCGACGTGGCCTCGATCCGGCAGCCGCTCGGCGTCGTCGCGGGCATCACCCCGTTCAACTTCCCGGCCATGGTGCCGATGTGGATGTTCCCGCTGGCCATCGCCTGCGGCAACACCTTCGTCCTCAAGCCCAGCGAGAAGGACCCGTCGGCCGCCAACCGGATCGCGGAGCTGCTCCGCGAGGCCGGGCTGCCGGACGGCGTCCTCAACGTCGTCCACGGCGACCGGACGGCCGTGGACCGCCTGCTGGAGCACCCCGACGTGCGGGCCGTCTCGTTCGTCGGCTCGACCCCCGTCGCCCGCCACATCCACACCACCGCCGCCGCCCACGGCAAGCGGGTGCAGGCCCTCGGCGGCGCCAAGAACCACATGCTGGTGCTGCCGGACGCCGACCTGGACGCGGCGGCGGACGCCGCCGTCTCGGCGGCCTACGGCTCGGCGGGCGAGCGCTGCATGGCCGTCTCGGTGGTCGTCGCCGTCGGCTCCGTCGGGGACGAACTGGTGGAGCGCATCCGCGAGCGCGCCGAGAAGATCGTCATCGGCCCCGGCGACGACCCGGCCTCCGAGATGGGCCCGCTGATCACCCGGGCCCACCGCGACCGGGTCGCCTCCTACGTGGCGGGCGCGGCGGCCGAGGGCTGCGAGGTCGTCCTGGACGGCACCGGCCACACCGTCGAGGGCCGCGAGGGCGGCCACTGGATCGGCGTCTCCCTGCTCGACCGGGTGCCGACGACCGCGAGCGCGTACCGGGACGAGATCTTCGGCCCGGTCCTGTGCGTGCTGCGCGCGGAGACGTACGAGGAGGGGCTGGCGCTCATCAACGCCTCGCCGTACGGCAACGGCACGGCGGTCTTCACCCGGGACGGCGGCGCGGCCCGCCGCTTCCAGCTGGAGGTGGAGGCCGGGATGGTCGGGGTGAACGTGCCGATCCCGGTACCGGTGGGCTACCACTCCTTCGGCGGCTGGAAGGACTCGCTGTTCGGCGCCCACCACGTCTACGGCAACGACGGCACGCACTTCTACACCCGCGGGAAGGTCGTCACCACCCGCTGGCCGGACCCGGCCGACGCCCCGGCCGGTGTCGACCTGGGCTTCCCCCGCAACCACTGACGCGCCGCCCGGCGCCCCGTCCCGCCCGAGCGCGGCGGGGCACCGCCGTGCCCGGGCGCCCCGCGCGGGCCCCGGCCGCCCGCCGGGATCCCCCGGCACGGCGAAGGGGCGGCCCCGCCGGGAGATCCCGGCGGAACCGCCCCCGGCGGTGTCCGTCAGCCCTGGCCGTTGGTCGACAGGATCGAGACGTCCTCCAGCAGGTGCGCCAGCGCGCCGTCGCGCTTGGCCTGCGTGGAGTTCTCGGTGCACTGCTGGTTCAGGTCGTCCGACAGGATCGGGATGTCCTGGATCGGAACCAGTCCCACGACGCTGACCGGGATGTCGCTCACCGCGATGCAGGGCTTGTTGAACGAGCCCTGGATGAGCGCCATCTGCGGGCTCATGTTGCCGTACGTCGCGGAGTTGCCGAAGTACTGCGCCGCGGCGTTGCCGTTGGCCACGTTCGGGCCGCTGTCGTCGCCGATCGCCATAGCCTGCGGGGCCGCGGCAGCGGAGGCACCCATGACGGAGGCGGCGATCGCGGCGTAGGCGACAACCTTCTTGATCATTTGGCCGGTCCTTTCTGAAGAAACCCCGTCCACCGGAGCCCCCTGGTCAACTCCGCGGGGCCGTACGGGTTTCTCCCGTTCACTCCGTCGGTCGACAACGGGAAATCTGTGCGGGTCGCCGCGGGTGCCCGGATTCCCCCGGAATTCCAGGATTTCTGTGCGCCCGTACAGGGCCAACCGGGTGAACGCCCGCAACCATTCACCCCGCGCCCTGTTGATCTGGCCGTAGGACAGTGCGTCGCTACGAGGAAAGGAACCGAAGTGCTCAAGAAGGCTATGGTCGCCGCGGCGGCCGCCGCTTCTGTGATCGGCATGTCGGCGGCAGCCGCCCCCCAGGCGTTCGCCATCGGGGACGACAGCGGACCGAACGTGGCCAACGGCAACGGCGCCGTGTCGTCGTTCGGCAACGCGTCCACCGAGGGTGACATGAGCCCCCAGCTCTCCCTGGTCGAGGGCTCGCTGAACAAGCCGTGCCTGGGCGTCGAGGAAGTCAACGCCGCCGTCATCAACCTGGTCCCGATCCAGGACGTCAACCTCCTGTCGGACGACCTGAACCAGCAGTGCTCGGACAACTCCACGCAGGCCAAGCGGGACGGTGCGCTGTCGCACATCCTCGAGGACCTGTCGGTGCTGTCGGCGAACGGCCAGGCCTGAGCCGTATCCGGACCGGTCCGGACGGCCCGCTGACTTCCGCGCGGGCCGTCCGGTCGTCTCCGGGGCGGGTCCCCGCTGGGTGAGCGGGGCGCCCCCGTCGCTCTTCTGGTCGTACGGTCATACCGGTTCATGAGGCATCCGAGTGAATTCAGGGGCGTCCCACGTTCCGGAGTTTCTCCGGCCGTCAATTCCTCGTTTGCAGGCTGCTGGTCATGGTGCGAGCCGTCAATGCTGTGCTCGCGCGGTTTCGGCCGTCAATCAGGCATGACCGCAGAGAAGGGAAAGTTCATGAAGAAGAGCGCTGCTGTCGTCGCGGGCGCGATCATGGCCCTCGGCATGGCCACCCCGGCCTTCGCCGACGCGGGTGCCGAAGGTGCTGCCGTCGGTTCCCCGGGTGTTCTGTCGGGCAACGTCATCCAGGTTCCCGTGCACGTTCCCATCAACGTGTGCGGCAACAGCATCAGCGTGATCGGTCTGCTCAACCCGGCCTTCGGCAACGTGTGCGTGAACGACTGACGTCGTTCCCCACCGGCCGCCGGGCTGGACCACGGCCGGCCCCTGGCCAACTCGCTTGGTGAGGGGCCGGCCTTTTCCCCTTTTCGCAGCCTGCCCGTCACCCACCTCATCAAGCAGGAAGACAACTAGAGTGCGACAAACCCTGAGCAGGGGGATGATCGCGGCGGCCGCCGCGACGACTGTCCTGTCCCTGTGCGGCAACCCCGCCTTCGCCGACTCCGGTGCGGAGGGGGCGGCCATCAACTCGCCGGGCGTGCTGTCCGGCAACACCATCCAGGTGCCGGTCCACATCCCGGTCAACGTCTGCGGCAACACGGTCGACGTGGCCGCCGCGCTGAACCCGGCCTTCGGCAACGCCTGCGCCAACGTCTCCGACGGGCGGTCCGAGGACAAGGGCTCCGCCGCCCACGGCGAGGAGCACGGCTCCGAGGGCGAGGGCTACGGTTCGGACGACGAGGGCTCCGAGGAGGGGGCCCGCGGCTCCGCCGACCGGGGCGCGACCGCCGCCGCCGGTGACGACGACCGAAGCGGCGGCGCAACGGCCGAGGGCGCCGCCGCCGGGTCGCCCGGGGTCGCCTCCGGGAACACCGCTCAGGTACCGGTCGAGGTCCCGGTGAACGTCTGCGGCAACACGGTCGACGTGATCGCCGCGCTGAACCCGGCCTTCGGCAACTCCTGCGAGAACGAGTCCGGTTACGGCGAGGAGAAGCCGTCGTACGGCGAGGAGAAGCCGTCGTACGGGGAGGAGGAGCCGCCCTCCTACGGCGAGGACAAGCCCTCGTACGGAGAGAAGGAGAAGCCCTCGTACGGTGAGGAGGAGCCGCCTTCCTACGGGGAGGAGCCGCCGTCCTACGGGGAGAAGGAGCCGTCCTCGTACGGCGAGGAGCCGCCTTCCTACGGTGAGGAGGAGCCTCCGTCCTACGGTGAGGAGGAGCCTCCTTCGTA